>JAIRTG010000015.1 GCA_031255055.1 Prevotellaceae bacterium | reverse complement strand
ATTTCGCTCTCAAACCTGAAAATCAGCGTATTGTTATGTGCCTTTTGTTTGATAATCGGTTTCCCTAAAAACGAAAGAACATCACGAATCCTGTCAATCGTTTCCCTAATCGGTTCAGCGTTAATCTGTACTAAATCAATATCCTCGCTGTAACGAGGTTGCGGGTAAAGATAGATTTTGTTCAACGTTGTTCCGCCCCGAAATGCCAAATGCTCGGAAAGATATTCATCATTGTACAAAGCGCAAATGGCACGGCAAATAATTAAGTCCTGTTCGACTTGCGATTTCAGTTTCCAAGATACTCCCTTTCCCAATCCAATATTGCAGGTATGTTTATCATAAGTCATCAATTTCAATATATTCATTTACAATTACTTTCCATTTTTTATCCGTTTCGCAGTTTTCAGTTGGTTTGCTGTATTTCAAAGGTATTTTCTGAAACTTGCAGCCGTGCGTATGTGCTTTTGAATACAAAATTTCCGCTTGTTTAGGCTGTTCCAACGCCGTTCCCAACAAATATCCCAAACGCTGAATGGTAGCAGTGGGTACATAGTTAAAAAATGCCTTGTCCAATTTGCCGAAACGTACAACTTCCATTAACTCGTAAAGCACCGTACAGGCACGGTTTAGTCCGCCTATTTCTCTCTGAAAAGTGATTAAATCGACAGCCGTGAGTTCGGGTTTTGATACCATTACAATGCCGTATTGCGTATTAAACGATTTTAGCCATGTTTGTGGTATTGTTTTTCGCGTAACCACAAAATGTACGAGTGTGTCTTTTTTCGATAAGTCCCTGATAGACGGAAATTCGCAAACTACCGAATATTGTTGTGGTCGTTGGTGTGCTGCACCGTAAAATTCGGCGGCATTGAGCAAAGATACATAGTATTTACGGCTAATATGCTTCATCAGATAGTCAATGTATTGCACAGGCGGCACAACCCCCAATGCGGCATATTGTACAGGAATAATCACGTAAAACCCTTTCCACACAGGCATAATGCTGCTTGTAGAAATAAGCCTGTTCAATGCAAGTTTAATAGCGCGAGCGCTACTTTCAGGGAATTTTTCTTTTACTTCTTCGTTTGAAAAAGTTATTATTCCTCGCTTTTGCAATGTAACTATCCAATTTTTAATACTATATGATTCTTTATCGACCATACATTTGTTTTTTTTGTCTGCAATATTTCTCAATATTTAAGAAGTTTCGCAAACAAAATATTTTTGCAAAAATACTATTTTTTTGAAATATGCGCAAATAAATTATTTAATTTCCAGCAATTCAGGGAGTAAATTCACGCTAACCAACCGCTGAAAATCCCGGCAGTTTGTCGTTTCCTGTCGAAGAACGGATGATAATAGACGAATCTTTGCCGAGAAATCCTGTTTTAGTAAAATTTTCTCATATCGCAAAACTCTGTAAAAGTGCTGGTTATGGTTTTAACGAAATGCTTGAATGGAAAAAACAAACCGGAAACGAAGTTTTTTTCGTCCTTGTTTGCAGGGAATAAAAAAATACATTACCTTTAGCCCGTCCATGAAATAAAGGCGTTTAAATAAACAGAATAAGATGAGAGACAATACATTATTCATACAGGAAATGAAAAGCAGAAGAACTTTAAGTTTTTTTATGCTTTTTGATTTGTTCGTTATGAATATATTATTACTCTCTCTCTCTCTCTCTCTCTCTCTCTCTCTCTCTCTCCAATAGGCATATACACATCGCGCTACCCGCATTCTATTGATCGCGCGCGAGACGCATGCGCGCGTCAAAATATATATTTTTCCAAAACAACAAGTCATACGGCTTTTCTTTTTTTCAGACGTACGTACGAAGTTCGGAAGCAAATCTTTCATGTCCCGACATTCGCCCGCCTCTTTATGTCGTCCGTTATCCCGACGGCCTGATCCGTCGTTTATTATTCATTTTTAAATATCAATACGATGTCTTATGCAAGGATTAATAAAATCAAAGTTTTCAACAATCGCGAAGGGTTTTTGAGACTGTTTAATCGAAGAGGTGTAAACAACAAAACTATATGGAGAGAATCAACAGGTCGTTCGAATCTTCGCTCGGTCACAGTCAATCATTTTTAAAAACAGAGTGCCTATGGAAAAAAACAAAATGAACAAATGACGGTAAAGCAACCGGAAAACATCGGTACCATCTTCCGGTCGCGTTGACTTTAAAACGAGAGAAGTACCTTATTAAAAACAAATTAAAAATATATGTTAATATGACAAGCACATTCATTAACGGCATGAAAAATGCCGAACTAAAAAAACTTGTAAGTATCATGACGCTGTCCGCTTTTCTCCTGTTGACGGTAGCATGGACGGCGAGTGCGCGCGGTGGCGATTCTTCGGAAACGCTCAAATCGCAGCAGACGAAAATTCGCGTCACCGGTACGGTGGTCGATCCGGCAGGCGAGCCGGTCGTCGGAGCGACTATTGTGGAAAAGGGTGTGGTTACCAACGGAACAACCACGGATGCGGACGGCAGATTCAGCCTGGGTGTATCACAGAGAGCGACGCTGGTTGTTTCCTATATCGGCTATGCCACTCAGGAATTGGCCGCAGACAGCCGAACGGTTCTGATCGTCGTGCTCCGGGAGGATACGCAGATGCTGGACGAAGTGACGGTGGTCGCTTTCTCCCAGCAGAAGAAAGAAAGTGTGATCGGCGCTATTTCAACCATCCGGGTCACCGACTTGAAAATACCTTCGAGCAACCTGACGACGGCTTTTGCCGGGCGCATCGCGGGCATGATTGCGTACCAGACCAGCGGGGAACCGGGATACGACGACGCCAGTTTCTTTATCCGCGGAATCACCACATTCGGCGCCGGCAAAGTCGATCCGCTGATCCTTATTGATAATGTGGAAATGTCGTCGTCCGATCTGGCCAGGCTGCATCCCGACGACATTGCGAGTTTCTCCATCCTGAAAGACGCGACGGCGACCGCACTGTACGGTGCAAGGGGAGCAAACGGCGTGGTGCTGGTAACGACAAAGGAAGGAAAAGAGGGAAAAGTCCAGGTTTCGTTCCGTTTCGAAAACTCTTTTTCGTCGCCCACTTCGGAAATGGAGATGGCTGACCCCATTACTTACATGCGGTTAGCCAATGAGGCGGTTTTAACGCGCCGACCCGCCGACCCGATTCCCTATTCGCCGCGGCAGATAGAGATGACCGCTGATCCCAACCGCAATCAGTTTGCCTATCCTGCAGTGGACTGGATGGATATGGTTACCAAAAACGTCACCTCCAACCAGCGGGCCAATCTGAACATATCGGGAGGAGGTACGGTTGCCCGGTATTACATTGCCGGCTCCGTCATGCAGGATAACGGTATCCTGAAGGTTGATAAAAGGAATAATTTCAACAGTAACGTCAATCTGAAAAAATACCTGATACGTTCCAATATCAACATCAACCTCACCAAATCGACAGAAGCGATTGTACGCATGCACGGCAGTTTTGACGACTATGTCGGGCCGAGAGCCGGAGGAAGCGACATGTATAAGAAGACGTTACAGATGAGTCCCACACGTTTTCCGGCCTATTTCGAGCCGGACAAAGCCTATCAGGGCGTCGGGCATATCCTGTTTGGAAACGACGGCACGGCAAATTATCTGAATCCATACGCCGAATTAGTCCGTGGATACAAGCAGGAGAGCAAAGCGGTGATGATGGCGCAGTTAGAACTGAAGCAGGATTTCGGCAAATGGATGGAAGGATTAACCGGACGGCTGCTCGGCAACACGACCCGCAATTCGTCCTTTGACCTGGCAAGGTATTATAATCCTTTTTATTACAAGGCTACATACGACAGATTCGCCGACACGTACCTGCTGGAAGAATTGAACACGACCGGCGGGAGCGAATACATACGATACTATCCCGGCGGTAAAAACATTTCGAGCCAGTTCTATGGAGAAGCATCGCTTGCATACAACCGCACGTTCAGGGAAACACACGCTGTCAGCGGTATGCTTGTCGGGATTATACATAATGGCCTGACGGCCAATGCCGGGAGCCTGCCGGCTTCGCTCCCGCAGAGAAACCTGGGACTATCGGGCAGGTTTACGTACAATTACGATAGTCGGTATTTTGTCGAATTTAATTTTGGTTACAACGGTTCGGAAAAATTCGACAAGGGACACCGCTGGGGTTTTTTCCCGTCGGCAGGTCTTGGTTGGCTCGTATCGAATGAATCGTTCTGGGACGGGACTTTGAAAGACGTCATATCCACACTGAAATTCCGTATAACGCACGGTTTGGTCGGAAATGATGAAATCAGCAGTCAGCGGTTCTTTTATATTTCCGACGTCAGTATCGGCGGCGGAGGAGGATATGTAACCGGACTGGAGTTTAACGGCATCAACCGCTCCGGAGTGAAAATCAATAATTATGCCAATCCGCTGATAGGTTGGGAAACGGCGAAGAAAACCAACCTGGGAATAGAACTGAATTTGTTCAAGGAAAAAGTAAAAATTCAGGCGGATTTTTATCGGGAACACCGTACCAATATTCTGCAGTCTCGCGCAGACATTACCAGTGAAATGGGCTTGTGGGCGACGCCGCAGGTCAATGTAGGCGAAGCGAAAGGAAAGGGGCTTGATATTTCTGTAGACTATACTCATTCCGTCAACAGGGATGTCTGGCTGGTAGGCAGGGCGAACTTCACTTTTGCCCGTTCGACTTATGCCTATTACGAAGAACCCGACTACGAAGCGTTGGGTTACTACTGGCGGTCGAGAATGTCGTATCCTGTTTCACAGCAGTGGGGCTATGTCGCCGAACGTCTCTTTATTGACGAATCCGACGTACTTAATTCTCCGCGTCAGGATTTCAGCGAGTATTTACCCGGAGACATCAAATATAAGGATATCAACGGCGATAATGTAATCAACGAAATAGACATGGTGCCGATAGGTTATCCGACTACGCCGGAACTTAACTACGGATTCGGACTGTCGGCGGGATACAAAAATCTCGATGCTTCGGTCTTTTTCCAGGGTTCCGGACGATATTCGTTCTGGATCGATGCCAACGCCATGTCGCCTTTTGTGCAACGCACCAATTCGGATGGAGTCAGCGGAACGTATGACGACAACATCATTGTTGAGACCGGTTTGACAAAATTTATTGCCGACAATTACTGGTCGGAGACTTCGCAAAACCCGCATGCTTCCTGGCCCCGGCTATCGAATACGATTATCGGCAATAATAGTCAGCGAAGTACATGGTTCATGCAGGACGGTTCGTTTTTGCGTCTCAAAAGCGTCGAACTGGGATATTCCTTGCCGAAAGGCTGGATTGACAAATTCAGATTGACGTCTGCACGTTTCTATGTCAGCGGTACCAATCTGTTGTTATTTAGCAAATTTAAACTCTGGGATGTGGAAATGGGAGGCAACGGACTGAACTATCCGCTCCAGCGTGTAATGAATTTAGGTATAAATCTTTCATTTTAAAATGATATGAAAACAAATAGAATGAATAAAATTTTCCGGTATCTGATTCTGATACCCTGCATGTTTCTGTTTTCCTGCGACTATCTGGATATTGTTCCTGATGATGTACCGACTGTAGATCATGCTTTCAGGAACCGCCACGAGGCGGAAGGTTTTTTATATGGCTGTTTCTCTTTCATGCCTAATTTTGCGGATGCAGGGACTAATCCTGCTTTGCTTGGCGGCGACGAAGTCTGGTATATCGACCCGGTGAACGGCATGAGTCCGCGGCTTTGGTATATTGCCCGGGGAAATCAGGGTACCAACGCTCCCTTAGCCGACTATTGGGCGGCCAAACAGAACGAAGGCAGTTATGGATTGAACGGCGGGAAAGCCCTGTTCACCGCTTTGAGCGACTGTAATATTTTCCTCGAAAACATCCATAAACCATTCGATCTGGAAGAACACGAACGGATTCAATGGATAGCCGAAATAAAGTTCCT
>JAIRTG010000220.1 GCA_031255055.1 Prevotellaceae bacterium | reverse complement strand
TATCGTGGCGCTATCCTTAGTTGGGTCTGAAATTCGGGCCGGGGCGTTGGGGGGCCGCCCCCCGCAGTGGGGGTCGCGGAAGCCCGCCGCCGGCGGGCTGATGCGAGGGGGAGACTTCCCCCACCACGTAATTCTCTTTCTCTTTCACTTTATTTTAAAAAATAAACGCGATAATGTCTAAGGCTTGTTTTCTTTCGGAAATATCTTGTAATATTGCAGTATTATTCATTAAAAATAATCGTATGAAAAACATTCAAAACATGCTGTTTGCCTGCGCTGTTCTGCTACTGTCCGCGCCGGTAAAATCGTCCGGACGACCCTGCACCGGATGTGACGATGTGATGCGGGGGAGGACGTTCAAAATGCTTGTGTTGACCGAAAGAGGCGGACAGCACGGCGGATTTACCGATGCCGGTCTGAAATGGTTGGCCGAAAAATCGGTCGAAATGAATTTTGAACTGACGGAAATTAATAATACGCAACGTATCGATGAGGATTTTCTGAAACAGTACCAACTCGTCGTCCAACTGGACTACCCGCCCTATAACTGGACCGAAACCGCTCAAAAGGCTTTCACCCGATATGTGGACGAGGGATGGGGAGGATGGATTGGCTTCCATCACGCGACGCTGTTGGGCGAATTTGACGGCTTCACGATGTGGAAATGGTATTCCGAATTTATGGGCGGTATCCGTTTTAAAAATTATATCGCACCGCTGGCGTCGGGATTTATCAGGGTGGAACTGCCGGAACATCCGGTTATGAAAGGACTGAAAACAGGTTTTACTATCCCCGATGACGAGTTTTATACGTTCGATAAAAGTCCGCGTCCCAACGTCCGGGTACTGGCTAATGTGGACGAATCGTCCTATCAGCCCGACTCGGATGTCAGGATGGGCGACCATCCCGCTGTCTGGACAAATCCGTCTAAAAAGGCGCGAAATGTCTATTTCCTGATGGGACATAGTGAAAAATTGTACGACTCGAACGATTTCAAAACGATGTTTGCCAATGCGATCCGGTGGGCGTCGGGACAACTGGATACGCCGGACGAAAACGATTATCCGGCCGATTATGCCGGTAATCGACCGCGTTTCAAAGCTCTGGTGTATTATTCCGAACAGGTGGAAGAGGCGCATCGGGATTTTGCTCGTCAGGGCGTCGAGTTTTTTAGACGTCTGAACTACGGTAACGGTTTCATACTCGAAATCGCTACCGATTTTTCGCCCTATACCGATGAAAAACTCAAGGAGTTCGATGTGGTTGTGATGCTCAATGCTATGCCGTCGGCAAGGGAACAGCGCCAGACTTTTGAACGGTATATGGAAAACGGCGGCGGTTGGATGGGATTCCATGCGGCGGCATATAATGATAGAGATACGAAATGGCCGTGGCTGGTCGATTTCCTCGGCGGAGGTGTGTTCTACTGTAATAACTGGCCGCCGCAACCGGTCAAACTTACGGTCGATAATCCCTATCACGATGTGACTAAAAATCTGCCCGAATCGTTTATCGCTCCCGAAAGTGAGTGGTATCAGTGGCAACCGAGTCCGCGCAAAAATCCGAATGTGGAGGTGCTGCTCTCCCTTTCGCCCGATAATTATCCGCTCGGAATAAAGGATATCGTCCGCTTCGGGGATTTTCCCGTCGTGTGGACGAATAAAAAATACCGCATGATCTACCTGAATATGGGGCACGGCGATGACGAATTTACCGACGCGACTCAAAAACTCTTGTTCGTTAATGCGTTCAGGTGGGTGGTCGGCGCGAACGGAAAGGGTAATCCGTTTGAAAAACAGGAAAAATGATTACTTTTGTCCGCTCCGAACAACAATAACAATAACATTATCAATATCTATATGGAGATTATCTTGAAATACTTCCCCGATCTCACCGATTCTCAGAAAAAACAATTTGCCGCCTTGTATGACCTGTACCTCGATTGGAATGCGAAAATTAATGTCATTTCGAGGAAAGATATTGTGAATCTCTACGAACGGCATGTGCTACATTCGTTGTCTATTGCCGAACTGATACGGTTTAAACCGGGTACAAAAGTACTGGATGTCGGTACGGGCGGCGGTTTCCCGGGTATTCCGCTGGCGATTCTTTTTCCCGATACGGCGTTTACGCTGATTGACGCTACGGGTAAAAAAATCAAAGTCGGACTTGAAGTCGCATCTGCTATCGGATTGAATAATACAACGCTGAAACACCTGCGTATGCAGGATGAAACGGCTAAGTTTGATTTCGTGGTGAGTCGCGCCGTGATGCCGCTGGACGAACTGCTGAAACTGACCCGAAAAAATATTTCAACTAAACATCGAAATGTACTCCCAAACGGCTTGATATGTCTGAAAGGCGGCGAATTGCAACATGAAATACGGCCTTATAAGCACACCGCCGAAGTTTGCGAAATAAGCGATTTTTTCAGGGAGGAGTATTTCAAAACGAAAAAGATCGTCTACCTGCCGATGTAAGGCGTTGTTGCGGGATTCTAAAATATCAACATTTAAAATATGTCAGCAAATATGAAGATAAAAACAATTGTTTTCAACCCCTTTCGGGAGAATACGTATCTCGTGTATGACGACAGCGGGGAGGCGGCGATTATCGACGCGGGAAATCTGTCCCTGAACGAGAACAAAACGCTGCTGAGTGTGATAACATCGAATAATCTGACGCTTAAACGGTCGGTCAACACGCATCTGCACCTCGACCATCAGTTCGGCAACGGTTTTGTGAGCGAAACGTTTCATGTCTTGCCCGAAGCGCATAAGGCCGATGAGTTTTTTATCGACAAACTGCCCGAAACGATGCAAATGTACGGATTTCCGTTTCTTGTCAAAGCGCAGCGTCTCGGGAATTACCTCGATGAATCGGACTCCGTAACGTTCGGAAATACGGAATTGCGGATTATTCACGTACCGGGACATTCGCCCGGAAGCTTGTGTTTCTATCATGAAAAAGAAGGCGTACTGTTTAGCGGCGATGTGTTGTTCGAACTGTCTATCGGCCGTACCGACTTGGAACAGGGCGACCACGCTACCCTAATCAATGGTATCAGGAAAAAATTGTTCGCTCTCCCCGATTACACGGTGGTCTATCCGGGACACGGAGAGACTACGACAATCGGCTATGAAAAGGAAAACAATCCGTACTTATAGATTTTTATTTGTCAAGTAAAGCTTGTTTATTCACTTTGTCAGGTACAGTTCGTTTTTCAATATAAAACGATACACGTCGGGATGCAGGTAGGGGCCTGCATCCTTTTTTTCTTTTAGCAATTGTCTGATTTGTGTGGATGAAACATCATAATAGGGCGTGTCTACCAATTTCATTTGCGGATAGGTGTCGGCAACTTCCCCGAAATCATACGTCCGACGCGGATAGACCCAAACTGGGAAGTGTTGCAAAATTGTTCGATAATCTTTCCACCGGTCGAATACGAGTGCGTTATCGCTTCCGATTATCAGCGAAAAATGATGTTGAGGGTAGTTCTTTTCCAGCGTTTGCAGGGTAGCGATAGTGTATGACGGAATCGGCATATTAAATTCGATGTCGGACGCTGTCAGTCTCTTGTTTGCACGAATTGCCAATGTCAGCATTTTCATTCGGAGATGTTCATCGAGCAAATCCGCCTGTTCTTTCAGCGGATTTTTAGGCGAAACAACAAACCAGACTTCATCCGCCAACCCGCCGACGGTCAGGTATTCGGCCAATTGGACGTGTCCGATATGCACAGGGTTGAACGAACCGGAATAAACCGCAATGTGTTTTGATATTTTTTTTCTCATGCCGTCAAAAAATCGCGCACGACTTTTTCCACTTCAACCTGCGAACGGTGTAGCCGATCGTTGACAACAACAACGTCGAACTTCTCTTTGAAACTCATTTCGAACTCGGCCTTACCGATACGCCGTTCGATCATTTCGGGGGAATCGGTCGCTCTCGACGCCAGTCTTTTTTCCAGTTCCCGGAGGCTTGGCGGGGCAATGAAAACGGCGAGTGCATTGTCGCCGTATTGTTTTTTGATGTTCAGTCCGCCAATCACATCGACATCGAAAATCACATTTTTTCCCGTCGAAAGGATGCGTTCCACTTCGCATTTGAGCGTACCGTAGAAGCAGTCGGAATATACTTCTTCGTACTCAAGAAATTCGTCTCCGGCAATTCTGTCTTTAAATTCATCCGCCGACATGAAATAGTATTCGTGTCCGTGACACTCGCATCCCCGCGGCGCACGACTTGTGGCCGATATTGAAAACTCCAACTCGAATCCTTTGTCGAGCAGATGTCTCACCAGTGTACTTTTGCCTGCCCCCGAAGGCGCCGAAAAGATGATTAACTTACCTGCCATTTTTCCGATATTTTCACTTACAGTGTATTCAGCACCTGTTCTTTGATTTGTTCCAATTCATCTTTCATCAGTACCACAATTTTTTGCATTTCGCAGTGGTTCGACTTTGAGCCTAATGTATTGATTTCGCGTCCTATTTCCTGTGCAATAAAACCGAGTTTTTTACCCGGCGAATGTTCGTTTTCCATCGTTTCGATAAAATAATGCAAGTGATTTTTCAACCGGTTTTTTTCTTCGTTCACGTCCAGTTTTTCGATATAGAAAATCAATTCCTGTTCCAGTCGGTTGTTGTCGTAATCGATTCTGTCCGAAAGCGTCGACAGATTTTCTTCCAATTTAGCTTTTATTTTTTCGATACGTTCCGCTTCAAAGGGCGTTATCTGTTCCAGCAACTGTTCTATCCTGTTGATTTTGTCCGTAAAAACGGCATACAGCGATCGTCCTTCCTGCATCCTGAATGTTTTCAATTGTCGGACAGCTTCTTCGATTGTTTTTTTAATTTCTTCCCATTCATTTTCGTCCAGTTCCGCGACTTCGGTTTTCATCACTTCGGGGAGACGCAGCAGTATTTCGAACCAGTTGTCGGGTAGTTTTATATTTGCATTTTCCGAAATAGACCGGATTTGGGTATAGTACGACTCCACAGCCGACTGATTGATAATAGCGACCGCATCTCTTGAATTACTGTCGAGATAAAGCGAAAGCTCGATTTTTCCGCGTTCAAGTTCCTGCGACAGCAGATTTCGTATTTCGATATCTTTCTCGCGATACAAAGACGAAACGCGGGTAAAAATATCGACCTGTTTACCGTTTAGCGATTTAATTTCAA
>JAIRTG010000179.1 GCA_031255055.1 Prevotellaceae bacterium | reverse complement strand
GATAATCACATTGCCATTGGGCAACGTTTCCCATGTAAAAAGAACATTTCTGTTTCCCGCGTTGGGGTCGGATGAATATTCCCACTCGCAATATTCCGAAAAAGTACCATTATCTATGGCCATCATGCTGTTTGTTCCCAACAATACCGCTATCAAACATAACACGTTGAGTAAATTTGTCTTTTTCATGACATTAAATTTCAAATTAGACTAAATGATTATTATTTTGAGGTATGAGAGATGCAGGACATTCAATTATACACAAACGTAGCCGGCGTTCCGCTTTGGCTGTCGGTCGAAATCCATACCTGAAATTCACCCCGTTCGGCACGCTTAACCATATCGGCGTGCCAATATGCCAAATCATCTTCGGTCAACGTAAAAGTGACGGTTTGTGATTCTCCTGCTTTTAAATATATTTTTTGAAACCCTTTCAACTCGCGCACGGGACGGGCCAAAGATGCCACCCTGTCACGGATATACAATTGCACCGCTTCGTCCGCATCATATTTTCCCGTATTGGTAACCGTACATTCAACGGTCAGCGTCTGACCTGTCGACAGTGCATTCTGAGATAATCGTACTTCGGAATAGTCAAAATCGGTGTACGACAATCCGTATCCGAAAGGAAACAGCGGGTCGTTTCCCGCATCCAGGTGATAGCCCGTAAATCCGAGCGAAGTTTGCGCCGCGCCCACCGGTATATCGTCAATCAAACTGACATTCCGACCCGGTCGTCCCGTATTCTTGTGGGCATAATACACCGGTATCTGTCCCGCCATTTTGGGTATCGTCACAGGCAGTTTTCCCGAAGGAACGGCCTTACCGAAAATCAAGTCGGCCAGCGCCGGTCCAGCCATTGTACCACCGTGAAAAGCGAGCAACACAGCATCTGCGTCTTCCGTTTCTTCACCGATAGCCAACGGTCGGCCCGACATGATAACCAACACAATCGGTTTACCCGTTTTTTTCAGCGCCTTCAACATTTCCGTTTGAGCGCCCGGCAGACGAATGTCGGCACGACAGCGTGCCTCACCCGACAATACGGCTTCTTCCCCCGCAAAAAACAACACAACATCCGATTTTCGTGCTGCCGTAACAGCCTTTTCTATACCCAATTCATTTTTATCTCTACTATATGTCAATCCCTGTTCGGCGTTTATGCCGATATTTTCACCGTATGCGTCGCGGATAGCCGTCAGGGGCGTCACACTATGTTCAAACTCGGCATCGAAGCACCACGTGCCCACCTGGTCTCCCGGCGCGTCGGACAATGGCCCGACCACCGCCACCGACTTGATTCCTTCGCCCAACGGAAGCAAACCGTCTTTGTTTTTCAACAGCACCGCGCTTTCCACAGCGGCCTGCTTTGCCTTTGCCAGCGCTTCGGCGGTATAGAAAGGCATCTCTTCCCGGATTTCCACATACGGATTGTCAAACAGTCCCAAACGGAATTTCAATCGTAGAATATCGCGCACCGCCCTGTCGATAGCACTCTCCGAGACATTACCTTCTTGTACCAGCGCTTCCAGATGGTTGATATATGCAAACCCCATCATATCCATATCCACGGCAGCATTAGCGGCGAGGTCGGCAGCTTGTTTCAAATCGGCCGCCACTCCGTGCGAAATCATTTGCTCGATCGATCCCCAGTCGCTGACCAGTACGCCGTCGAAGTGCCATTCGTCGCGCAAAATCGTTTTGTTCAGATAGGCGTTTCCCGACGACGGCACGCCGTTGATGTCGTTGAACGAACACATGAATGTCGCCGCACCCGCTTCTACAGCCTTTTCAAAGGACGGAAGGTAGACTTCACGCAACTGTAGTTCGGGTATCCAGGTGGTATTATAGTCCTTTCCCGATTCGCTTGCGCCGTATCCCGCAAAATGTTTTGCACAAGCGGCCATCGAACCGGGGTCGGCCAGGTCGTTACCCTGAAAGCCTTTTATCATAGCGGCTCCCATCACGGCGGTCAGGTACGGGTCTTCGCCGCACGATTCGGCAATACGTCCCCAGCGCGGGTCTCGCGTGACGTCAATCATCGGGGCAAATGTCCAGCGGATGCCTACTGCGGTTGCTTCCGTCGCGGCGACCCGGGCGCCGTTCTCCACTATTTGCGGATTCCACGTTGCCGCCTGACCCAAGGGTATGGGAAATATTGTTTTAAAGCCGTGAATCACGTCACGCGCAAATATCAACGGAATACCCAATCGACTTTCTTCTACGGCTATCCGTTGAAGTTCGTTGATTGTTTTCGGGTCAAGTTCATTCAATATGGAACCGACTCGTCCGTTTTTCACGTTGTGTATCATATCGGCAGACAGTCCGAGTCCTGTCAACTGGTTCATCTGCCCGATTTTTTCCTGCAAAGTCATGTTCGACAAAAGCCCGTCGATTTTCACCTCGATGTCATTTTCCGCTTTTTGCCGTCCTCCGCAAGCAAACATTACCGAAACCGTCAATGCAATAAAAACAATTTTCCTTCTGATCATAAGCATGTAAATAGAATGGTTAGTATCCCCTGATGTTGATGTCCTGAGTATATGATTTGTTCCCTGACAAATGTACGTTAGATCGAATTGTTTTAACAAATTTTCGGCTTCACAAAAACTCATTTCACCCGCCGTTCCAATTCAATATTTATTCTACACTTTAGGGTATAATTGTTTTATTTTCAATCGTCTGTTTGTTTTTATGCTGTAAAACATCTTTCAACAGACTATTCAATCTGCAAAAAACAGCTAAAATTGTTTACTCATAATTTTTTTTACCGAATGTTCTACTTTAAACTATTCACCATGCTTACGTCTATTAAAAGGGTATTATCAGGAATTTTTCTGCTGTATTTTGGTTACCTCTCGCCGGTTTACGGCATTCACCCGACGGTTCGGAACTTTAGTCGCCGGACAATGAAAGCGGGTACGCAAAACTGGGATGTTGTGCAGCACGAAAATAATTGGATGTATTTTGCAAACAACACCGGACTGGTGGAGTTCGACGGTAATCGCTGGACGCTGTATCCTATCAGCAACCATACCAATGTCAGGGCGCTGTACTGCGATGAGGAATCGGATCGGATTTATGCCGGTGCGTTCAACGAATTCGGCTACTATGAACGCAATCGGAACGGTATTTTGATCTATCATTCGCTGTCGGAAACAATCGACGGGGAGAAAAATGATTTTAATGAGATATGGAAAATACAAAAAGCCGGTAATGAAGTCTTCTTTCAGGGGGGAAAAGAAATTTTCCGGTACAAAGACCGGCGACTGACAAGGTATAATTTCCAAAACAGGATCGACTGTTCGGGCGTCGTGCACGACATGTATCTGATTTCGATCGAACGGGAAGGTGTTTTTATGAAAAGCGGCGAATTGTTTATCCCCCTGCCGAAATCGGAAATACTCCAACATAAAAAGCTATGCGCCATCCTGCCGTTCAACGAAAACAGCATTTTGTTCGTAACCGATTTTCACGGACTGTTTGTGTTTGACGGTACCCGGACAAACGCTTACAAGACGGATATCGACCGTTTTTTGTCGGAAAATCAGGTTTTCTGTGCCGATATAAAAAACGACAACCTGGCCGTCGGGACGGTGAGAAACGGACTGGTTGTTAAAAACCTGAAAGAAAATACGACTATCTTTTCAAATACCCACACCGGACTCCAGAACAACACGGTATTGAGTGTGAAGTATGATTTTCAGGACAATCTGTGGCTCGGACTGGACAGGGGGATTGATTACGTTCAAATCAATTCCCCTGTCTACGATTTATTCGGCAACAGTCAGATGTACGGCAGCGGATATACGTCGCTGATAAAGGACGGACAACTGTATCTGGGGACGAATCAGGGTTTGTATGTGACGGATTATCCGGTGCGAAATACGCCTTATGCTTTAGACGTCCAACTGGTACCGAACATGCAGGGACAAGTTTGGTGTTTGCACGAAATCGACGGCCAACTATTTTGCGGAACCGACCACGGCGCTTTCATCATCAAAAACGGGCGGGCCGAAAGCATCGGGAATATACCCGGAACGTGGAGCTTCTACGAACTGAAAAAACATCCCGGATGTATTTTAGGCTCCTCCTATCACGGATTTTTCATCTTGAAGAAAACGCAGGGGAGATGGGCGCTTTCTCATTTCGTCAAGGGTTTTGACGACAGCGGCGCCGGTTTTGAAGAGGACGAAGAGGGCAATATCTGGTTTGCGCACTGGATGAAAGGGATTTCAAAGCTGACGTTCAATGCGTCGTTGGACAGTGTTTCGCCGGAAGCTTTTGACACCTCCAAGGGTTTCTATACCAACCGGAACAATACGTTATATAAGATGGACGATCGCCTTATTTTTTCGAGCGACGGCGGTTTTTTCGAGTACGACAAGGCGACCGACAGGATGAAACATGCAGAGGACATAGAAGCTATTTTCGGTTATTTTCCTTCGGCCGTCGGGTTAGACAGGACAGCAAACGGCGACGTCTGGATGACAACGCCCTGGAGCGTCGAACTGGCGATACACGAAAGCGACGGCAGTTATCAGTTCGACAGGACTTCGTTTGCCACCCTGATAAACAAACTGATTCCCGGATTTCGACATTTCAATTTTGTGAGCGACAGGAACGTTATCATCAACACCGAAAACGGTTTTGCCTGGATTGACACATCGAAAAGAAACAGCGGACACGGACAGACAAAGGTAGGCATACGGGATGTGTATCTCACCGGAGAAAAGGATTCGCTGATCGGGAGCTATCTCTCCGACCGGACGTTTATTCCGGAGTTTCGGTACAAGGAAAATTCCATTCGTTTTGAGTTTGTAGCGCCTGAATACCGGGACGATGTTCCGGTGAATTACAGTTGTTTTTTGGAGAATTACGACAGCGACTGGTCGGCTTTCACGCCCACGAATGTCAAGGAGTACACCAAGTTACCGAGCGGGACTTACACGTTCAAGGTCAGGGCCGAAAGCGCATTGGATAGCGAAACGGGCGAAGCGACCTATCAGTTCATCATCCTGCCTCCCTGGTACCAAAGTTGGCCGGCGTTGGTATTCTATTTCATTCTATTGCTGTTAGGTTTGTGTTTGCTGGTAATTTTCATAGATAAGCGTTCCGAGAAAGGTGCGCTCGAAATGAAGGAGCGGAAGGAAAAGGAAATGCAGGAGCAGGAAGAACGTTTCAAAGCCGACTCGCGGGAGAAAGAAAAGGAAATTGTTTCGTTGAAAAATCAGAAACTGCAATACGAACTGAGGCACAAGTCGCAAGAACTGGCAAGCTCCACGATGAACCTTATCCGCAAAAATGAAATACTGCTCGAAATAAGTCAGCATCTCGACAAGATGGCCAATGAGATCAGAAGCTCCAAAGAACCGGCCAATATTCTGAAACGGCTGCTGACGATGCAGGATGATATTAAGAAGAACATCGAACGGGATGATAACTGGAAAAAGTTTGAGGCCAATTTCGACATGGTTTATGAAAACTACCTGAAACGGTTGGGCGAACAGTTTTCGGCGCTCACGGTGAGCGATAAAAAATTATGTGCTTATTTGAAAATGGGTTTATGTTCAAAAGACATTGCGCCGTTGATGAATATGTCTTTCCGGAGCGTGGAAATGAATCGTTACCGTCTGCGTAAAAAATTGAATCTGAGTCGGGACATCAATCTGACGGAGTATCTGCAAAATTTCTGATACGGAAAGAGAAGTAGGGGGGGGAAGTCTCCCCCTCGCTTCAGCCCGCTGCGCGGTCTTCCGCTACCCCCTCTGCGGGGCTCCGCCCCGCAACGCCCCGTCCGGTTATGTGGTTATTTTTGAGTGTTGTTTAAGGATTTTGGAGATTTTGCCGGCTGTAAATCCGGTAATTCGGGCGATAGCTTCAATTGAGAGTCCCGTATTGCTACTTGTCAGGATAATATCTTCCAGCATTTTTTCCGCACCTTTTTCCAACCCTTCGGCCAATCCTTCGGCCCGTCCTTTTTCCAACCCTTTAGCCAACCCTCTCGCCAATCCTTTTTCCAACCCTTCGGCCCGTCCTTTTTCCAACCCTTCGGCCAATCCTTCGGCACGTCCTTCGGTAAGTCCCTCCATTCGTCCTTCGATTAAGCCCGTTTGGATGACGCTCTTTTGGTACCGCAAGGCTTCCGTATGCGCGTTATAAGCCGACCGTTCCGCCTGATTCATACGGTCTATCCGCAGCAATTCGCGTGCTTCGGACAAGCCTTTGGCGGTAACGTTTTCGGGAATATCGCCTGTTTTCAGGAAGAGCATCCATTCGTCGAGCGACGTGACGACTTTTTTGTCAAACTTATTCACGCGAAGGACATAGTATTCCGGAAACAAATCACCTGCGTCCTGGTATGTGAACTGCTCTTGCTGATGTTTGGACAGTTTCAGCACGTCGTTTTTATAAAGACCGACAAATTTGGTACTTCCGTAATAGATATAATCATCTCCCTGTCCCAGACCGAAGTAGACGATGTTGATCGAATAGAGTTTTCTGACCGTCTCGTACTCGTCACCTTCTTGGATATATTCGGTGATTGCTTTCGAGACGCCGTAGAGCATTCGGTGGAAATAGTCCGGTTCACGGGTATTCTGGACTTCGATGATAATCAGTTCTCCATCACTGTTTTGGGCCAGCATATCCACCCGGTTAAACTTATCGGAGACTTCTTCTTTGTTGCTTTCGCTTTCCAGCATACGCACGATATGGATATCTTCTTTCAGCAGGGTGGACAGTAGACCCTCCAGTATAACAAAATTGGACTTTTGCCTCAGCAGTCGTTTGGCCGCCCAGTCGAAACGAATAAAGTTATTTTTCATGAAATATTTATTTTGAATGTAATAATTGCGGGATAAAGATATGTAATATTTCGGTTATTGCCTAATCTGTGCTATATTTTGTCGTCGGGCGTCTCGTATAACAGCAAATAGAGATGTTTCGCCGCAAGCGAATAACCTGATTTCCACCTGATTTTAACAACAAAACAACCTCAGTAGCCCGGATAACAACATATACGGGAACCTTATTACCCCCTTGTTTGGCGACAACCGCGCAAGTCGCGTAGCGACGCCGTCTCGATAGCCGGTGGATTTCTCCACAGGAAAGGGATCGGGTACCCCCGTCATCCGCCGTTACGCGGGAGTTGCATGTTACCGCCCCTTATTTTCAACAAAAAGCAGCGGAGGAATATCCGTCACACAAATCATCCGAATCACCGGAAACGCGGTTCGGACAAACCGCCGTTACACATACGCCCAACGACGGCAGGACAGGGAATAATTCCGCACAGAAACAGCCCGCTCACACCCTGACATCACCGGTTCCCGGGCGGAAAAGGACTGTTCAGGCGCAGCGATCGCCGATTCCCGCACAGAGATTCAATTCTCCTCCATCTTCCGAA
>JAIRTG010000224.1 GCA_031255055.1 Prevotellaceae bacterium | reverse complement strand
ACAACCGTTTATTTTATCCACTTTTACCAGCGGAAAATATTTTTCCCCTTCTTTGGGTGGCCGGATAGGGCCTGCGACAAGATCTCCGGTTTTCAGACCAAACAGTTTCACCTGTGATTGCGATACATAGATATCATCCGGCGAGGAGAGATAATTATAGTCCGAAGACCGCAGGAAGCCGTATCCGTCCTGAATAATTTCCAGCACGCCGTATCCGGTCAATATACCGTCAAAATCAAAAGATTTCTCCGTTTCCACCTGCATGGGAGCAAGTTGGCGTTGATTGATATTCTGATTGCTGTTCTGGTTATTATTGTTATGCTTTATTACTACCGGACGATTCGTGAGATTTTGATTGTTGGCTGATTCATGAGGCGCAGGCAGTTGTTTGTTGTCAACCGTAACAGGCATGGGTAAAACTTGATCCAGCACGGAGTTCGTATTATTGCTGTGCCTGAAAATGATGCGTTTATTGCCGCCAGGTTGTGCCGATGATTCCTGCGTTTCCTCGCTCTCTTTGCTTATATTCTGCTTATCAGGCGTATGTTCGTCTTCGGAAGCGGTTTTAGGTTTTGATTCTTGCGTAGTAGAAGGGGGTTGTACCGAAGGAAGAACATCTTTATTAACCGGAATCGCACTGGAAATGACACTTATGTTTTCCTTGGCAATACTTCCGAACTGTACTTTTTGAGGTTGACTCGGCAGCCTTTGTTGTTGTATGGGGATGATTGTAGTTTTTTCTTTTTTGGGTCTTCCTCTTTTGGCTTTTAGCGTATCGTCTTCTGTTGAATTTGTTTTTGTTTCGTCGTTTCCCTGTTCTTTATTTTTGGGAGGACGTCCGCGTCGCGCTGTATTCGAAGAGGATTCGCCATTATGATCATCGGACTCCGTTTTTTCTTCAATGGCCTCAGAAACCTGTTTATTATTGTTCTGGTTTCCGCTTGCGTTATGTACCTTTTTTTCTTTTTTACGGGCTTCTTTTTCTTTCTCTTTTTCGATTTGGATACCGGCCCATGATATGGCTTGTTCATCAAGGATCTTGTATACCAGTTCTTCCTTTTGCAGGGATTTTGCTTTTTTAATACTTAAAGATTCTGCAATATCCTGTAATTCGGATAGTTGCTTCTCATTTAACTCAAGAATGTTGTATTTTTGCATATGAAAATAATAAATAATAAACTTCTGATAATAAGCGAAATGATTTTGGCGCTATTAAATACGTTTTCTAATGAATAAAAAATTTTGTTCAATACTATGTTAATTGGATTTTTGTCGAATTATATCCATTATTCATGGGATAAAGACGCAGCAAAGATATGTATACTTTTTTAATTACTGCAATTTTTCGGAGAAAAATTTATGATAAGCGCCGTTTTGGTTTTACTGTCAATACGAAAACGATTATCCGTGCGTTCGCCAACAATCCATAAAATATTTTGATTATTAGTACACAATATCCACGTTTGTTCCTTTTCCAGCAGGCTCAGTTTACGATTTGAGAAATAGTCGCTTAATTTCTGACGTCCCTCCATTCCGAAGGGAATAAACCAATCGCCGGACTGCCATTTCCGCAGTCTAAGCGGAAAAGTTACCTTGTCGTAGTCGAGTGTTGCGACGAAAGGTGACCTGTCTATTTTGAAAGCGCGGTCGACCGTGACTTTTTTTGCGGACAGGTCGACCGGCAAAGGATCCCACCCCGTCGTTTCATCACAGATCGCGTATTCGTGGATTACTTCGGCGTCAGGCTTGAAAATAACCAGCTCATTACGGTCTTTTAATAGCTTATATTCCGAATGTGGCGCTTCAAATATCTTACCCGGTTCACCTGTTAACGCTTTGTATATTTCACCGGAGACACAGCGAGAGAATCCGTATGCTTCCAATAGCTCATAAAGAATCGTCCGGGGGGCCGGTTGTTGCATCAGTCTGTCGATCGACAGATGAATGTGGCCGTTTTCATTCGTTCTTGTCACCCGGATTTTTGCCTCTTTGACGGCTTGTGAATAGATACATTCCGCACCGGCGAGATTTTCCGCAGTTCTGGCAAGAGCGCTTCCGACGGAAGGGTTAACACTTTTCATCAGCGGCAGCAGGCGCAAACGGATAAAATTGCGTGTGTACTCATCCGACAGGTTCGTACTGTCCATAACGCAGTCCAAACCGTTTTCTTCCAGATAATGATTGATTTCTTCCCGGTTCGTACACAATAAGGGACGTACCACGAAGTCGTTTCGGGGACGTATTCCGCGGAGGCCGCGTATTCCTGTGCCCCGCATCATATTGATGAGCATAGTTTCTATACTGTCGTCGCTATGGTGCGCTACGGCAACGGCCTGCGCTCCGTATCTTTTACGAATCGCTTCAAACCAGTCGTAGCGCAACATACGCGCTGCCATTTCGATAGAGACATGTTCACGTGCGGCATACGCCGTTGTCTCGAAATCTGTTTTTTCAAAAGGGATTCCGGATTTTTCCGCGAATATCCGGCAAAACGTTTCATCCCGGTCCGATTCCGCACTGCGAAGGTGAAAATTACAATGTGCGGCGACACATTTATATCCTAACCGGTTCAATATATGCAATAATGCGACGGAATCGCCGCCGCCGCTGAAGCCTGTAATTACAGG
>JAIRTG010000118.1 GCA_031255055.1 Prevotellaceae bacterium | reverse complement strand
ACTGCACATAACAGGTCTGTATTTTTGCTTCCCCGATTGATAATTGATTTTTGTTTGTCTTTGCAGCGAAAAATATTAAAAGAATATGAACCGTTATTGCAGCTTTGATTGCCTGAAAGGACGTGATTTTCATAACCGCAGGTCAGCGACCTGCGGAAAACGCCACACCCACCAACCGCTGCCTGAAAGGCAATATCTTCATAACCGCAGGTCGATGACCTGCGGTTATGAAGATATTGCCTTTCATATAACTACCCTGTAACTATCTGCTATGAATAGTATTTGCAAGGCTGCGCCGAAAGTTATTCCTTTTTTGCACTTGACAAAATATAGAGGGGGACTAATCACTATTTAATCACTGTCTTTCGGGGCGTTGCGGGGCGGAGCCCCGCTGAGGGGGTAGCGGAAGACCGCCTACGGCGGGCTGAAGCGAGGGGGAGACTTCCCCCCCCCTAATTCTCTTTCTCTTCTTTGTGTTTTTCTTCGTGTGTAGTGTTTAAACAGAGCGAACTTGTACTCATCACTCATCACTCATCACTCATCACTAAATTTCGTTAATCGCCCGCCTGAAGTAGGTATGCGAACAGATGAGGAAAATGCTGTTCGTTAAAATCGACGCATAAGCGGCGCCCGGTAAACCCCAACAAATCAGTGCTGTGCCGACGATGAACAGGTTGACAAATAGCATTATCAAATTGGTGTATGTCATGTAATGCGCCTTGCCTAAGCCGAATAAGGCCGCGCTTTGAAGCTGGGTCAACTGACGGATGCTCCATCCGACGGACAGGGGTATGAAAAATGTAATGGAAGGATCGTATTTCGCCTTGAATATAAAATGTACAAATACCGGTATCAGCAGCAGACTGCCGATCACTGTGAGCAATACGGTGATGTATAACAGCTTATTGTATTTTTGGTATATCCGGATGAAGGATGTTTTGTCGTACAGGGAGGATGAAAAGTAGGGCAACGATACTTGCTGTACCGTACCAGGTAACAGGCGGTAGAGGATTGTCAGCGTTAGCGCGAAACTGTAATAGCCGATGTCGGTCATATCGGTCACAAAAAAGTTGATCAGAATTACATCCAGATAGGCGCTCAGTTCCGAAAATAACGAGCCTAAAGTGGTGGCGATTGCATACGGTCTGTGCCGCTTGAAATAATAGGGCAACAATCCGGGCGAAATGCCCGATAGACGAATGTCGTATTTTTTCTTTATCCGGACGAGCGCGATGAGAATCATTAGTACGGAACTGACGTTGTAGGCGATATAATATCCTTTGATGCCCAGAAAAAAAGTGATGCCGATGATGCCGACAATGGATATGAATCGGTTGGATACGGTCAGTCCGGAAATCGTTTTCATTTGCTTGTTTGCCTGCAAATAGGCTATCAGGAGCATGAATAGCGCGTGGCTTATTGTCGGGAATAATCCTAATGGAATCAGGCTTTTGATGAGCGAGTCTTTGCTCAGGAGTCCGAAATGATTTACCAGCAGGATGATCGAATAGACTGCCAAACTTGATATGACGGTGAATAGAAAGGCCGATTGAAATATCGCGTTCCGCCGCCGAGGCGATATGTTGGCGTCCGAACATAGCTTTAGCGTCGAAGAGCCAAAGCCCATCATGGCTAATATGGAAAAGGCGGAAAAATATGTCTGTATGATTTTGATACGTCCGATGTCTTCGGGCGATAAAATGCCTACGACGAATAATTGGGATGCAAATCCGAATATCTGAATCAGTGCGTTTGCCGAAAACATGTCAAAAAAACCTTTCTGACTTATGCCATGCAGCATGTTGATGTATTTTCTTTTATTCATTAAATAAGGAACGTTTCACTTATGTAATTTATATCAATATCCGTTCAAACGGGATGTCGTTTACCTTTGAGGCGTAGAGGGGAAACTCCGTCTTGTACATCCGCTCGGTACCGACGGAGTATATTTTCATCGAATCGGATAAGAGATAAAAGTCAATAAAAGACTTCATATATACGTCGTGTCTTTCGCCGGTAACGGTATCCATGTGAACGTTTTTTCTGGGGAAAGAATAGATGTTATCCATTCCCGAAACTGCTTCCAAAAAACAATTGCTGTCCGATGTTACAAGTATCGGCCTGCAATCGGATTTTGTCGCTAACTCGAATAATGATTTCTTGCATTTTTGAATCAATGTTTCTTTTTCGGTATCGGCAAGCGGAACATAATCGTATTCTTTAAAGTCTCCCAGCAAGTTCTGAAACCGAAAAACGGCGCTGATGTATTTTCTCCCTATTTCGTTTTTGTACCTTTTCAATGTGTCGTCTAATTCTTCGGCAGGCCTGAAGAGCTGCTTAAATAATTTACCCCAACTGTAATCCGTACCGTATATTTTGTTCAATTCCGAAACAATGTCCCGATTGGCATAGGCGTGTATTTGTTTTTTTGTCTTCAAATTGACAAGTCGCGCGGCCGACGGATCCGCTACAAGGTTTATCAACCTGGCTTCAAAAAAATGACGGGTCATTCTGTCGCTGTCCGACAGTTTCCAGTTATATTCGTTCGGAATGAAGTAGTCGGAAAGCTCAAAGGGGAATGTGTGGTGTATTCTAAAAGGAATGTTTCTACACAGGCAAAAATGAAACAGGGAGATTATCCCTTTTAAACGGTCACCTAATCCCCCGTGAAAAGAACTTCCATCAATAACGGCTATTAAAGTCTGACTTTCGGGATGTTTCCTTCCTTTAAAATTAAATTGTTTAAACGCTCTGATATTATCCCGCAAATTGTGGGGCAGTTTCTCTGCTATCTTGTACGCAATCTCTCTGGTAATATACATTCAATTAATTAAGTTATTTCAGTATCTCTGTATAATATTCCATCAATTTTTTACCGACATTGCTGTATGAATAATTTTGGTACGCAATATTTCTCATCTTCTGACGATCATAGCTTTGATAGTTATCGAGCATATAATCTAATGCGTCGAACAGCATTTTTTCGTTCATTTTATCAATGAGCAAGCCGTTTTCAGCATTAACATGTTCTGAAATACCTCCAACATCGGTAGATATTACAGGTTTACCGCATGCCAAACTTTCTGAAATCACGACAGGTATATTTTCATAATTGGAAAATAAAAACGTAAACCGACAACTTTCATAAAACCTGACCAAATCTTCCCCAACAAGAGTTCCTGTAAAAAAAATAAAGTTTTCCGATAAATTTAAACTGTCTGAAAGGGATCTTATTTTTTCAAAATCCACCCCATCTCCGATAAGGTATACTTCAAAATCTTGCCGTTTCTTAGATAGTTCACTTATTGTATGTAATATTCCGGTTAAATTTTTTTGCTCGTCATTAAAGCAGGTAATGTTCAATATCCTTTTTTTCTCAGCCTGTTCCGTTTTTTCGAAACCGGCTTCAAAGTACAAATCGTTTACAACATTGTTTACGATTCTGTAATTTTTATTCGACAGTCCTTGCTTTTCCATGCTTAATTGCAATCGATAAGTCACAGGAAATATCCCTGAGGCCTTTTTTGCTATAAAAGACATTCTTTTTTCAAGAAAACTTTTTGATAAATTTCGATCATAACGTGTCCAGTGTTCAATCACAGCGTATGGTATTTTGCATCGAAGGGATAACAAATACGCCATAACCGCAGAAAAAGCAAAGACATTAGCTTGAATAATATCTGCAGCAAATTTTTTTTCTTTTAGGTAGTTGAACCCTCTGTAATAGGCTTTAAATAAATTCTTCAGCCTGGCATACTTACTAAAATACCCACTTTTCCTTACCGGATAATAAACGATTATTTCATTCAGGTCATTATGATATTGGTCGATTAGTTCAAGATCCCGAATGTTTTCGTCCGGATGGACGTACAATACCCTTACATCCGCGTATAAATTGACGGCTTCGGCGTGTTTTTGCACAAACAGGCCGAACATTATATCGTACCGATGCGGATACCATGCGGAAAGAAACAATACTTTCATTGATTTTTGTTGAAGTTCGTTGTAAAATGATTTTTTTGAGCGGACAAAAGTACATATTTACCGATATTATCAACTCCGAAAACAGGCATTTTTTGACGCTAATGTTGTTTTTTTTAAATTCAGACTTGTATTTTTTTATTTTCCGGAAAGATTGCACTACTTTTGTCTAAAGTGTTTAATAAACATCAAAATATGGCAAAAGAATTAGTTGTTCCAACCGGCGCTTCATACAATGCGCTTACTTTCGGAAGTAAAATTGTCGGTAAAATTGAGGCCGACAGTGATTTTAGGATCGACGGTATCGTCGAAGGTGACATTAATTGCAAAGGAAAAGTTATTATCGGGCAAAAAGGATATTTAAAAGGCTCGATAGTATGTGTAAATGCCGAAGTGGTCGGCACTGTGATCGGAAACTTTTTGGTTTCCGAAATGCTGACACTCAGGTCTACTGCGAATATCACGGGCGATGTAAAGACAAAAGTCTTGGCTATTGAACCCAAAGCGGTATTCAACGGAGTATGTTCGATGACAGGCGCCAATGTAAACACCAATGCACTCAGAGAAGGCAGCGGCCCCAGAGAGAATAGTGGCGTCAGGGAAAGAGAAAGTTACAGAGAAGAAAAAAAATTAATCACAAGGTAGTTGTATTTAAATATTTTCTTTTCTTAGCTGAGGCTTCTGTTTAGACAGTAGCTTCAGCTTTTTTTTATACGATAACTTTATAAAATTACATGATGATGAAAAACATTCGTTTTAGCGCATTGGTTGTGGACGAAACAGACGGAAACTATGTTTCGTCGATAAAAGAAAGGACTATAAACGACCTTCCGGATAACGACGTGGTGATAAAAGTGCGTTATTCTTCGGTCAATTACAAAGACGCACTGTCGGCCACAGGTAACAAAGGGGTTACAAAAAATTATCCTCATACACCCGGAATCGACGCCGCAGGCGAAATAATTTTCTCAAAAGATCCGCATTTCGCCGTCGGCGAAGAAGTCATTGTCACCGGTTACGATTTAGGGATGAACACCGACGGCGGTTGGGGACAATATATTTCGGTTCCTGCCGAATGGGTTGTGAAACGTCCTGAAAATCTATCGGCCAAAGAAGCAATGATTATAGGCACGGCGGGATTTACGGCGGGAATTTCCGTCGACCGGTTAAGTTCGATAGTAAAACCCGAACACGGCGCAGTTTTAGTATCGGGCGCCACAGGCGGAGTCGGTTCAATCGCCGTTTCCATACTCTCAAAACTGGGATATAAGGTCAGCGCCATTTCCCGGAAGGCAGCCGAACAGGACTATCTCCTTTCGTTGGGAGCAACGGATATCATCCCTGTTTCGGCATTTACGGCGCTTGGCAGTAAGCCCGTTTTGTCGGCTAAATATGCCGGCGGAATCGACACGGTCGGCGGCGTTATTCTGGAAAATATGATTAAAACGACCAAACTTTACGGCGCTGTCACCACCTGCGGAAGCGTCGCAGGCACTCAGCTTAATCTAAGCGTTTTTCCTTTTATTCTTCGAGGCACGGCATTGATGGGCATTTCGTCCCAAAACTATCCAACCGCTTCGAGACCCTGTTTGTGGAATAGACT
>JAIRTG010000080.1 GCA_031255055.1 Prevotellaceae bacterium | reverse complement strand
AACCGGACTAATCAATAGAGTATACCTATAGTGCTGAATGGTCTTGCTGCATGGCTGCGCCGAAAGTTATTCCTTTTTTTGCACTTGACAAAATATAGAGGGGGACTAATCACTAATCACTAATCACTAATCACTAATTTAATTCGGATCCCTGTCCGAGAACATGGAGGACAGGATACGGGGCATCATGGAGTACCGGACGGGGCGTTGCGGGGCAGCGCCCCGCAGAGGGGGTAGCGGAAGACCGCCTACGGCGGGCTGAAGCGAGGGGGAGACTTCCCCCCCCCTCCTAAATCTCTTTCTCTTCTTAGTGATTCGTGTTTAGTGATTCGTGATTAATCATAGCGAATCCGCACTAATCGTTAATCGTTAATCGCTAAACACGAATTTAATTCCGTCGGACTTTGTGAGATGTGATTTCGTCGCCAAGTAGTGCGTACGGTTCGCCCTGTTTCGCCGCCAAGGCAGTCGAAGGCGGAAACACGCATCCTCTCAATCCACATTGACTACAAGGTATTTGCTGATGCTCCAAAATTGTTCGGGGTTGTTGATTCGCAGCACATATTGGCCGTCCGTTTTTTCGAGCGAATAAGAATTTTCGGGATGTGTGGTCAATACTTTCGCCCTTTTGGAAAGCAGTTCGATCGTTCTTACCTGTCGTGAATCTATCCGGACGAAGTAGTCTTTATTAAAATCTTGACTTTGCAACACTTCCTGCTTACCGAAAAGACCGTCTTTGGTCAGTATTTTTTGGTCTCTCAACTCTTTTTTCGTACCGAGAACATACCATGCCGAGTAAATAGACTGCTCCTGTTCGTTCAGTTTTTTACCTCTTTCCTCGTTTATCGACGTCAGGTCTTTTATCTCCTGCCCCATCTTCCGCACGGTCGAGTTCAGCGTCTCCACCTCCGAATTTTTTTCTGCAAGCAAGGTTTGTAATTGCAGCACTTTTTTCGTTTCCTTCTCCAACGACAGCGTCAGCGACTTGATCGTTTTTTCAAGCTCCCCGAGTTTTAACGAACTGCTGCCAAGTCGCGATTTCAGATTGTCCAGTTCTTGTTTATTATCTTTCAGAACGGTGATGATGTGTGTCACATCATCTTTCAATCGGGTGTAATTGTTTTTGTCGAACTCTTGTCCCGAAGACTGCATTGAAATAATATTTTCCGCATTTTTTACTTCATCAATGCTTTCCCGAATTTGATTCATTACCCAAAAATAGTCGTTGACTTCGGTCTCAAGTTCGGTTTTTATATTGCGCAAAGAATCGTTTTCCGATTTCAGGGTTTCATAATCAGCCGTTTTGGGGCCGCACGAAACAACGAACAACGGAACTAAAAAGAATGTAAAGGCAAATTGTTTTTTCATGTTGAACGTTTTTAATTGTTAATAAGTAAAATGATGAAAGACAAATGTAGGGGAATTTTCCGAAATTCCGACGCGAAAGAACGTGAATAATTTTGTTTCCGCCACGTATGACGACATGCCGAACCGGTACAATATCCGTCAAAAACAGGGGAATCAGTCCTTCTTTCCACCCTCCACAACGATTACAAATTCGCCTTTCGGCGCTTTTTCGTTAAAATGGGACGTTAGTTGCGCCAAGGTTCCGCGGATGGTTTCTTCGTGCATTTTTGATATTTCGCGCGAAACGGACGCCTTTCGCTCCGCTCCGAACATGTCTGTGAACTGTGCCAGTGTTTTTCGTACACGGTAGGGCGATTCGTAAAAAATCATAGTCCGTTCTTCGTTCGCCAACTGTTCCAGCCTTGTTTTCCGTCCTTTTTTTTGAGGGAGAAAGCCTTCAAAGCAAAAGCGGTCGCTCGGAAGACCCGAATCGACCAGAGCCGGGACAAAAGCTGTTGCGCCGGGCAGACATTCGACGGCTATTTCATTTTCAAGACATTGGCGGACAAGCAGGAAGCCGGGATCGGAAATGGCGGGAGTACCTGCGTCGGAAATCAGGGCGACGCTTTGTCCGTTTTTTATCTGCCGGACCAGCTTTTCGACCGTCCGGTGTTCGTTAAATTTGTGGTGCGACCGCATCGGCGTCTTTATGTCGAAATGTTTCATCAAAAAAGCGCTGGTTCTGGTATCTTCGGCTAAAATCAAATCGACTTCCTTCAAGACGTTGACGGCCCGAAAAGTCATATCTTCGAGATGCCCAATCGGAGTAGGCACAACAAATAGTTTCATTCGGTTATCGTTCGGATGCGGGGGCGTTTAGAATCTTCTTTTCAAAAGCTGGTGAAAATCGGCGACGGTTTCATTCTCCTTATTCCATTTGAATTTGGAGGTCAGGTATTTCAGGGCTTCGTCCAAGTTTGCGCATTGGTTGATTTTCGACAGTGTTCGGCTCATCACCTCGCCGTTTCCGTTAAACAATTCGCGTTGAAAACGAAACCTGTCGCCAATGCTGATGGCTTGTTTTATGTCCGATATTTTTTTGTTCGACAAAGCCGTTGCGATGGAATCGTCAACAAACTTTTTATCGATCAACGACCGGGGGACGGGGGGTACACTGTCTTTTGACACCGGAATTTTTTCGGTTTGATTTTTCTCTTGTACCGCTACGACCTCTTTTTTCGCCTCTACGATCTCTTTTTTCGCTTCTACGATCTCTTCTTGTCCCTCTTTTACTTCGTTCATTTCTTTTTCAAAGTCGACATCTCCCATGTCGAGCGACGATAGCAGATCTTCTTGAATAACCGGCCAGATTCCGTTTTCTTCGGATATTGCGGCCAGTTGACGGATGTAGTCCTGAATATCGTCTATTTTTTGTTGCGACAACCGGATGATCGCTTCCGGATAGACGTTCATTTCCATAAAACCGTCGGTAATCATAGACAGCTCTTCAATACTCTTCCGGAGAAGAGAAACAACTAATGTCCTGTTCATATTTTTTTTCATAAAACAATAATTTTTAGGCAGGTATTTTTTTACCTTTGCCCTATCTAATAGATTTCCTTGATAGCTTCTTTTCGGAGTTAACACAAAAAAAACAATCCAAAGTTACAAAACAGACGCTAAAAAAAGCAAAGTCTGTTCAAAATTTCAATAGTATTTATGATTTATTCGGAACGCAATCATCCAAAACAGCAAAGAAGAGGGAGTATTGAAGTTATATGCGGGTCGATGTTTTCGGGTAAGACCGAAGAACTGATCCGCAGAATGAAGCGTGCCGAATTTGCCCGGCAGAGTGTCGAGATATTCAAGCCCCGGATAGACACCCGTTATTCGGAAGATGAAGTCGTTTCGCACGACCGGACATCCATCCGTTCGACCCCTGTTGATTCTTCGGGAAGCATCTTGCTGCTGGCGGGCGATGTGGATGTGGTGGGAGTTGACGAGGCACAGTTTTTTGACGACGGACTGATCAACGTCTGCATTCAACTGGCAAATCAGGGCGTGAGAGTGATTGTTGCGGGACTCGACATGGATTTTAAAGGAAATCCCTTTGGCCCGATGCCTGCTTTGTGTGCAGTGGCCGAAGATGTTTACAAAGTACATGCTATTTGCGTTCGCTGTGGTGCGCTGGCGTATATCTCGCACCGTTTGGTCGACAATGACAAACAAGTCCTGCTGGGAGAAACGGCCGAATATGAGCCGATATGCAGAGATTGTTACAACAAAATAACGACACAACATCAATAAAATGGAAAAAAGGGAACGCACACGGAAAACAGTTTTACAAAACATCTCCAAACCATATACTTTCGACCGGTTTATCCGGCTTTTGATCGGAATTGCGATTGCCGTTTTTGTCTTTCTGCTGATAAACAGGCTTCATAACGCACTGCTACCCTTCTTTATCGGCTGGTTGCTGGCCTACCTGCTGAATCCGATAGTCCGTTTTTTTCAATATAAGCTAAAACTGAAAAGCAGAGTACTGTCGATCACCTGCACACTGCTTTGTTTCATCCTGATAATTGTCGGCGTCATAGCCCTGCTTGTTCCGCTCATCAGCAAAGAAGTCACCCGTTTCTACGAACTGATCGGCATGTATACCCAAAACCTGTCGGTCGACTCTTTTCTGCCGGTGGTCTGGCAAAACAAACTGCGCGAACTCCTGCTGGAATTCGATTTGCGAAGCATTTTCAGTCAGGAGAACATTACAAATGCCGTCAAGCAAATTGCGCCGAAGCTGTGGAACATTCTTAACAGCTCCATCAGCGTCATATTAGGGTTTACCGTCGTGCTATTTGTGCTGCTGTACCTGATTTTCATCCTGCTCGACTACGAAAAAATGAATGAAGGATTTGTAAACGTCATCCCGCCGAAATATCGTCCGCTGGTAATGGAGATTTTTCACGATTTGACCGATGTAATGAACCGTTTTTTCAGAGGTCAGGTCATTATGGCCTTTTTCGCGGGCATCCTTTTCGCAATCGGATTCAGCATCATCGGCCTGCCGCTGGGCATTGTACTCGGACTCTTCATCGGAGTGCTGAACATTATCCCCTATCTGCAAGCTCTGGGGATTCCTCTCGCCATTTTTTTAGGCCTGCTCAAAGCCGTCGAGATGAATCAAAATGTTTTTCCGATTCTTTTTGCCGTTGCGCTCGTTTTTATCATCGAACAAGTCATCGAACAATTATTTTTAGTCCCGAAAATAATGGGGAAAGCAACCGGTCTGAATCCGGCCATCATTCTGCTTTCGATGACAGTGTGGGCATCTCTGTTGGGATTCATTGGCATGATAATCGCCCTGCCCTTTTCAACAGTTATCATTTCGTATTACAAACGTTACGTACTTTACGAAAAAGACGACGACCACAGCGACAATGCCGATCCCGACAACGCGCCCGAACCGACAGACAATACCCCGCCCGAAAACGAAGAAAAGTGAAGCATACAAACAACAACAATATACATCCCCCTAAAAAAATTAAAAAAGGAGTTTGATAATTAGAATGAAAAATCATACCTTTGCACACCAAAAATAAAAGAATAAAAAACAAATTAAAATATAGAGATATGAAAAGTGGCATTCATCCTACAAATTATCGTCCGGTGGCATTCAGAGACATGTCGAACGGAGACACATTCATTTCACGCTCCACGGCAAACACAAGAGAAACCGTCGAAATCGACGGTGTGACCTATCCGCTTGTTAAATTAGAGATTTCAAGTTCTTCACATCCCTTCTACACCGGAAAATCCAAATTGGTAGATACCGCAGGACGTGTCGACAAGTTTATGAGTCGCTATGCAAAGCGCATGGAAAGGAGAAAATAAAACACGTTTTTTTAAGCATTAAACGTCAACATCAAAAAAGAAAGAAAGAGGATGCAGCTCACGGTTGCATCCTCTTTCTTTTTATACGCCGCAGTGTTCCCGTCCCGACCGGCAACACTTTTCGCTAACCAACGCTTTTCGCTAACCGTTAACCACGATTTTTTCCATTTCCTTCCACAAAGCATCATTTTCGGGCACCGGAGCCGTAATGTGGATAGCATCTTTCGACACCGGATGGATAAATTCGATAGCCCTTGCGTGCAGACTGACGCCGCCATTCGGATTTGAACGCGAAAAACCGTACTTCAAATCGCCTTTCACCGGCGAACCGATTTTGGCCAATTGAGCCCTTATTTGATGATGTCGTCCGGTTTCGAGGTCGATTTCCAAGAGATGGTATTTTTGCGAAGACGCCACCAGACGATAATTCAAGATTGCTTTTTTGGTCGCCGGCCGTTCGACATCGTAAGCCGTCGATTTATTAGTTTGCTCGTTTTTTATCAGATAATGCACCAGTCGGTCTTCCGTTTTTTCGGGCAGATTTTTCACGATAGCCCAGTAAGTTTTTTTAATTTCATTCTTTTTAAACAATTCGTTCAGGCGGGAGAGCGCTTTACTTGTACGTGCAAACAACACCACCCCGCTGACGGGACGATCGAGGCGATGTGTTACGCCCAGAAAAACATCGCCCGATTTATTATATTTTTCTTTGATATATTGTTTAACAAGTTCGCAGAGCGGCGTATCGCCGGTTTTGTCGCCCTGCACAATTTCCGAACCCGTTTTATTCACCGCAATGATATGATTATCTTCATAAATGATGGTCATCAGTCTAATTTTTTTGAGTTATTTTCCCAATTTTCTTCCCAATTTTCTTTGTACGGCCGCCTCACACATGATCACGCCCGCAGCAACCGCCACATTTAAAGATTCGATTGTCCCCCATAGCGGAATTTTCACCGATTCGTCGCAGAGACGAAGGTTTTCGTCCGAAATACCCACATCTTCCGCCCCCACCACAATGGCCACCGGAACGGTATAATCGACTTCATTATAGTCGTCGGCCGCTTTTTCGGTAGCGGCAATCAATTTAATGCCCGAGTTTTTCAGGAATTGGAGTGTTTTCGACAGATTTTGTTCTCGGCACACCGGAATTTTCAGCAAAGCGCCCGCAGAAGTTTTCACGGCGTCGGCATTAACGGTCGCGCCTCCCCTTACGGGAATAACCATCGCATCGACGCCGACACATTCGCACGTACGGGCAATTGCGCCGAAATTACGAACATCGGTCACGCCGTCCAGCGCCACGATAAACGGTATTTTGCCCTCCTCATACAAAACGGGAATGATATCTTCTATTTTTTGATAGACAACAGGCGAAATGAACGCGATGACACCTTGATGATTTTTGCGAGTAATGCGATTAAGTTTTTCCGACGGCACTTTTTGGAGAGGCGCCGTCGAACCTTTCAGCGAAGAAAGCAATTCGCGCGACAAATCATTGCTCATATCTCTTCTGATCAGTATTTTCTCCAATTCTATTCCGGCTTCGATAGCTTCAATCACCGCCCTGACGCCGAATATCATCTCTTTTTCGGGGCGTTGTTTTTTGTAAAAATGGTACATTTATTTTTCTTCTTTTAGTTTTTTTGACAATTCTTTCATCAGTAGCTCTCGTTCGGGCGAATAAGTTCTATCTTTTTCGGTCGCCATTAGATAGAGTGCATAGCTGATGCTGTAAAAAGATCGAGCTTTTTCGCCCTTGTATTGCATTTCGTATGCTTTGGCGGTTTCGTGTGCGATTTGAGCCAAATAATTTAGCGCCGATTGATCATAATTTTGTTTTTGAACCGTCGGTATAAAAGCCTTATCGGTTATACAGGCCGATTCATGAGGGGGGATATCTAACTGTTCGTCATAGAATTGGGTTGCTATACGGATACTTTCTTCGGGTCTACCTTTTTGGCGAAACCCGATCATCAACCCCAAAGCGCGGGCAAATTTTTCCATGTATCTAATAAAATAATCTTCTACCGACATCCTGTTGTTTTTTGGTTTGCAAACTTAGATAAAAATATGCGATTTATAAACGACCCGCAAAAAAAGTTAGTATTTAATAGTTAGCATTTAATGTTTAGTGATTAAACACGAAACACCAAGAAGAGAAAGAAGAATTAGGGGGGGGAAGTCTCCCCCTCGCTACAGCCCGCCGTAGGCGGTCTTCCGCTACCCCCTCTGCGGGGCTCTGCCCCGCAACGCCCCGTCCGGTACTCCAGAGTATTCACCCTGAATTTTAGAGTATTCACCCTGAATTTTAGGGTAGGTACCCCTGAATTTTAGGGTATCTACCCTGATTTTTAGAGTATGTACCCTGATTTTAGGGTAGGTACCCTTGATTTTTGGGGTATGTACCCTGAATTTTAGAAACTGTTTAAAAATATTCTTCAAAAATTTTTATTGAGCATGATACAGATAAAAGCGAGATAAATCATAGCCGTGCTTGAACAGGTAGTATATTCATAATCTTTTGCGAGCCTTC
>JAIRTG010000078.1 GCA_031255055.1 Prevotellaceae bacterium | reverse complement strand
TCGATAATTTCGAGCTTGCAGCCGTATTTCCGGGCAATGAGCGACGCCATTTCGATGTCTTCTTCCGAAGTGCAATGCAGCAGTTCGTCGTCGTCGCGACCGATTTTTATGTAGAAAAGCGCCGGATGATAGCCTGCTTCTTTCAGCAGGTGTATAACCACCGAACTGTCAACTCCTCCCGATAGTAATGCGGCAATGTTCATATTTTTCCTCGAATATTCATTTACGGATGGTATAGGGACTCAACTGTTCATTCAATGCGGAATAGTGATAAATGGTTTTTTGATGCGAACCGTATCTCCGCAGAATGCCTGTCGACGGATGAGGCGGAAATTCGGCAATAAGTCTCGTCATTTTTGAGCATTATTTTTTAGCCGTGCAAAAGTAATTAAATTAATATTGACATCCTTGTTTTGGTATCTAAAAAAATAAAAAGGAAAAATTAATATCTAAACTCTTCTATTCTAATAAAAAAACAGTACTTTTGCCGGCGTTTTTAACTTTTATAAATCGGATAAATATGCGCACAAGTTTTCGACCGAAATTGATTGATACACTAAAAAACTATTCAAAAGAACAATTTTATGCCGACTTGATGGCCGGCGTCATCGTCGGCATTGTTGCCCTGCCTTTGGCGATAGCTTTCGGTATTGCTTCGGGGGTTACTCCCGAAAAAGGCATTTTTACGGCCATAATAGCCGGTTTTATCATTTCGTTTTTGGGCGGGAGCAGGGTACAAATCGGCGGACCGACAGGCGCTTTTATCGTAATTGTCTATGGCGTTGTGCAGGAATTCGGCGTAACGGGATTGGCCATTGCGACCATCACTGCAGGCGTTATGCTGATTGCGATGGGTTTTCTCAAACTCGGAACGATTATAAAATTTATTCCTTATCCTGTTGTTGTCGGATTTACGAGCGGTATCGCACTGACCATTTTTGCCACGCAGATAAAAGACTTGTTCGGATTGCAGATCGACAATGTGCCTGCCGATTTTCTTCATAAATGGGTTGTTTACGGAGAAAACATTGCATCAATCAATTTTTGGTCGTTGGGAATAGGCATTCTTTCCGTTTTGCTGATCATCTATACGCCGAGCATCTCCAAGAAAGTACCGGGTTCTTTAGTTGCGATTATTTTGATGACCGTTCTGGTGTATGTTTTACGCGAATTTTTCGGAATAACAGGCATCGAAACCATCGGCGACCGCTTTACGATAGACCCTTCACTGCCGAAAGCCGAAGCGCCGGCGATTGATTTCAACGCTGTGCGGTTGTTGCTGCCTACGGCATTTACGATTGCGATGCTCGGCTCTATCGAGTCGCTGCTGTCGGCCACGGTTGCCGACGGCGTTACGGGCGACAAACATGATTCGAACACCGAATTAATTGCACAGGGAATCGCCAATGTAGTGGCTCCCATCTTCGGCGGTATTCCCGCCACCGGCGCCATTGCCCGCACAATGACAAACATCAATAACGGCGGACGAACACCCATTGCGGGAATCATTCACGCGGTTATACTGCTGTTGATCCTGCTCTTTTTAGGCAGTTTGACGAAACACATCCCGATGGCCTGCCTTGCGGGTGTTTTGGTGATGGTTTCGTACAATATGAGCGAGTGGCGGACGTTCAAATCGCTGATGAAAAGCCCGAAAGCCGACGTGTCGGTTCTACTCACGACGTTTGTGCTGACAGTGATTTTCGACCTGACTATTGCGATCGAAGTCGGACTATTGCTGGCCGTTGTATTGTTTATAAAGCGGATTTCGGAAACATCTTCAGTTTCCGTTTTGAAAAAAGAAATACAGCAGACCGAAAATAAAGATCCGAATTTAGACATAGAATACCTCGATATTCCCGAAAATGTAGAGCTGTACGAAATCGAAGGGCCGTTTTTCTTCGGCATCGCCAATAAGTTTGAAGAAAAAATGAAAACGATAGGCGACCGCCCCGAAGTACGGATTATCCGGATGCGTAAAGTACCTTTTATCGATTCCACAGGCATCCACAACCTGGAGAATTTAATCAAAATGTCGTCAAAAGAAGGGATTCATGTCCTATTGTCGGGCGTCAACAACGACGTATGCCAAGCGTTGAAAAAATCGGGTACCGAAAAAATGGTCGGAGCAGAAAATATCTACCCCGACATAAACAAGGCGCTCGAAAAATCAAAATCAATCATCGAAACCAAAACGCAAAAAAACCGAATCGGTAGCGCCCAACGTCATTCGGTGAAGGATTAAATAGCACTTTCAGCCCTTGTCGTCTTCCATCTGGAAAGAGAAAGAGAAGATTTAGGGGTGGGGGAAGTCTCCCCCTCGCTTCAGCCGCCTACGGCGTCTTCCGCTACCCCCTCAGCGGGGCTCTGCCCCGCAACGCCCCGAAAGACAGTGATTAGTGTTTAGTGATTAGTGTTTAGTGATTAACGATTAATGATTAATGATTAAACATGGCGAACTTGCAAATCACTAATCACTCTTCACTCTTCATTCTTCATTCTTCAGAGGCATTTATTTTGCGCAAAAAGTGTTAAAATCGATTTTAACACAATTTGCGCAGACTGCGCAAGTCACATTC
>JAIRTG010000007.1 GCA_031255055.1 Prevotellaceae bacterium | reverse complement strand
CGTCAATCGCTTCGCCACTCTTTTATACACAAAAATAACTGCCACATGTTGAATTTACAAAACATCGCATACATACACCCCAACAAAGACCTGCTGTTCAGCGACGTCAACCTCACGGTGAACGCACACGAAAAAATAGCACTGACCGGCAACAACGGAACCGGAAAGTCGACGCTGCTGCAAATCATTGCCCAACAGCTGCAACCCTCCGCCGGACAACTGGACATAGACGCCAAACCGTACTGTATCCCGCAGATTTTCGGACAGTTCAATCGCCTCACTATCGCGCAGGCGCTGCAAATCGAAGACCGGCTGCAAGCGTTGAAAGCCATTTTGGACGGCGACACCAGCGAAAAGAATTTCACGCTGCTGAACGACGACTGGACCCTGGAAACCCGCTGTACCGAAGCCATTCGTCACTGGCAACTGACCGGTTTGGACTTGTCGCAAAAAATGGAAACGATAAGCGGCGGACAGAAAACGAAAGTTTTCCTGGCGGGAATTTCCATTCATCGGCCCGAATTGATTTTGCTGGACGAACCGAGTAATCACTTGGATGTGGCAGGCAGGCAACTGTTGTACGATTTTATCCGGTCAACAAAAAGCACATTGCTTGTGGTAAGCCACGACCGCAAGCTGTTGAACCTGTTAGACACCACCTGCGAATTAACCCAACACGGCATAAAGGTCTACGGCGGCAACTACGATTTTTATGCCGCACAGAAGCAACAGGAAAATAACGCGCTGAACCAGCACATTCAAAGCAAGGAAAAAGCCCTGCGAAAAGCCAAGGCAAAAGAACGGGAAACGCTGGAGCGGCAACAACGATCGGACAGCCGCGGAAAAGGCAAACAGGAAAAGGCGGGCGTCGCGCGGATACTGATGAATACCTTGCGGAACAACGCCGAAAACAGCACTTCGAAACTCAAAAGCGTTCACGCCGAAAAAATCGGCGGCATCTCGCAGGAGTTGCAGGAATTGCGTGCGACCTTGCCCGACATCGACAAAATGCGATTCGGGTTCGACCCTTCCGCCTTACACAAAGGGAAAATACTGTTCGCCGCAAACAATCTCAATTTCAGTTACGGCACGCAGCCGCTTTGGAAGGAAAACCTTAGCTTTCAGATCACAAGCGGCGAACGCATTGCCTTGAAAGGAGCAAACGGTTCGGGCAAAACGACCCTGGTAAAGTTGATTCTGGGCGACCGGACGGCACCAACGGGAACGGTTTACAAAGCCGGAAACCGGTCGGTGTACATCGACCAGGATTATTCCCTGCTCGACAATACGCTGCATGTTTACGAACAAGCCCAGCAATTCAATGCCTCGGCATTGCGGGAACACGAAATCAAAATCCGGCTGAACCGGTTTCTGTTTGCCCGGGAAGACTGGGACAAATATTGCGGGGTACTAAGCGGCGGCGAACGGATGCGCCTGATGCTTTGTTGCCTGACGATTAGCAGCCAATCGCCCGACATAATCCTGCTGGACGAGCCGACCAACAACCTGGATATTCAAAACATCGAAATCCTGACAGCCGCCCTGAACGAATACCGGGGAACGGTGATTGTCGTGTCGCACGACGAAACATTTCTGGAACAGATAAACGTAAAACGGGTAATCGAGCTTTGACGGCGAACCGGAAATTTGAAACGGTGCAACTGTTACTTTAAATAAAAATGCTACTTTTGTGAAATGAACAAAACAAAAATATGACGAAGGAAGAATATAAAATACAGTTCAAAAAGGAGTTGGATGGCTTTGCAGAAAAATTACAAAGTTATGTTGCGACAGAAACAGGAGAATGGTCTGTCAAAGGTTTTATTGATGTTTATAAGAACATTTACACCATTTCGTCCGACACAAAAATTGTATCTAAAATACTCGAAATTCATATTTTTCCGCAAATTATTCGGTTTGCGGAAGAAATCGGATACAATATAATTCTTGCCGAACAGCAAAATTACTATCCCGACCTTACTTTTGTCAACAGATCAAACGAGAATATAAAATTTGCCGTTGATTTGAAAACTACTTACCGCAAAAAAAGCGGAATAGCAAGTTTTACACTGGGCTCTCATGGTGCCTATTTCAAAGAACGCGATAAACAGAAAAACATACAATATCCTTATAATCAATATGCAGGGCACTATTGTTTGGGCATTATTTACACACGAGTTGAAACTTCTGAAAGAGAAATCAAGAATTTCAGCGAATTAAAGTCAATCACTTCTGTAATCAAAGATTTTGATTTTTTCGCAGCCGAAAAGTGGAAAATAGCAAGCGATAAACAAGGTTCAGGCAATACCGCAAATATCGGATGCACATTGAATTTTGAAGACTTGAAAAATGAAAACGGTATTTTCAGTCGACTCGGAGAGGAATGGTTTGATGAGTATTGGATGAATTTTGGCACGGCAACAATGCTCAAAGACGGTAAAACCGTTAAAGTTACCAACCTGAAAAACTTTTTGGAGTTCAAAAACCGCAGGGATTTACTCTCAAAAATCAGCAAAAAAAGATTGATATGAAAGTAGTTGTGCCACCAATAAAAAGCCAGGGAATTAAAACAAAGCTGGTGCCTTGGATTAAAGAAGTTACCCCTCAGGTCAGCGGACGATGGATTGAGCCGTTTTTGGGAACAGGTGTTGTAGCATTTAATTCAGGCTATAAAAAAGCAATACTCAACGATACAAATCCACACATTATCAACTTTTACAAATCGGTTCAGGAGCGTTTAATTACGGCTCCGGCAATGAAACAATACCTCGAAACGGAAGGGAAACTATTGCGAGAAGCAGGCAACAACGGCTATGAACATTATTTGACCGTTCGCAAACGCTTTAATGACGGCGAACATTCGCCTTTCGATTTTATCTTTCTCTCCCGTGCAGGTTTCAACGGCATGATGCGTTTCGGGGGCAAAGGAAATTGGAATATCCCGTTTTGCAAGAAGCCCGACCGTTTTGCACAAGCATATATTACAAAGATTGTTAATCAATTAAGTACAGTTTCTCAAATTATACAACCCGAACCCGACTGGGTTTTTCATAACAAATCTTTCCTGGAAATTATTCCGTTAGCAACCGAAAACGATATTATTTACTGCGACCCGCCATATTATGGTCGCCATGTCGATTATTACAATGGTTGGACAGAAAAAGATGAAGACACCTTGTTTAATTTATTAAGCGAAACAAGCGCAAAATTTGTGTTATCAACCTGGCATCACAACGATTATCGCGAAAATAACATGATAAAAAAATATTGGGACAAATTTAATGTTTTAACCAAAGACCATTTTTATCATAATGGGGCAAACCTCGAAAACCGTAGAGAGATTGTAGAGGCACTTGTTTGCAATTTTGACACAAGCGATTTAGCACAACACAATCACGATGTAAAGAAGACGACGATAATTAAACAAACCGAATTGTTTGCTGAATCCGCTTAAATACGGATAACGAAAGTTTTCCTGGAGTGATTGTCGTGTCGCACGACGAAACATTTCTGGAACAAATAAACGTAAAACGGGTAATCGAGCTTTGAAACGCATTTATGCGGAGGAAAAATCCCATTTATTCCGCTTTTTTGCGCAAAATAATTTGATTATTCTCCGCAAAAAATGTATCATTGCATTTCGAAAAAATAAAAGGTATGGCAAAATATATTTATCAGCACGAAAATTGGACAAACTTCGTTTGGGACGATGAAAATATCCGCAATTTATTCGGTGAAGTCAAATATTTGCAAGGCAAACTGAAGGGTATAATGAGTACAATCGGTCTTTTGCAAAAGGGAGAAACCCTGCTCAATACCTTCACTTTCGACATTTTGAAATCGTCGGAAATCGAGGGCGAAATCTTAAATTACGATCAGGTTCGCTCGTCAATCGCCCGCCGGCTTGGACTGAATGTTGCCGGTTTGGTGCCGTCTGCGCGAAACATTGAAGGGCTGGTGGAGATGATGCTCGATGCCACACGGCAATACAACAAAGAGCTGACGGAAGAACGGCTGTTCGGTTGGCACAACGCACTTTTCCCAAGCGGTTATAGCGGGGTACACAAAATTGATGTTGCCCGTTACAGAAAAGACGAAATGCAAGTCGTTTCGGGTGCAATGGGCAAGGAGCAAATTCATTTTGAGGCGGTTCCGCAAGCGCAGATACAGCAAGAAATGGACAAATTTTTGGATTGGTTAAACACAGATACAAGAACCGACAATATATTGAAAGCCGCCATCGCTCATTTTTGGTTTATCACCATTCACCCGTTTGACGACGGCAACGGACGAATGGCGCGAACAATCAGTGATATGCTTTTGGCACGGGCAGAAAATAGTCCGCAGCGGTTTTACAGTCTGTCGAGCCAGATTCTTGCAGCGAAAAATCAATATTACGCCGTGTTACAAAAAACCCAGTGGCGCTCCAACAGCGACATTACGGAATGGTTAAGGTTTTTTCTGAACTGTATGAAAAACGCTTTGCTCACGTCCGAACAGGCAACAGCATCCATTTTATACAAAGCGAAGTTCTGGGCAAAACACGAAAATACGGAAATCAACGAAAGGCAACGACTGATGCTCAACCGGCTTCTTGACGGCGACTTTGTCGGCAAACTGCAATCCTCAAAATGGGCGAAAATATGCAAATGCTCACAAGATACGGCGATTCGTGATATAAAAGGCCTGATTGAAAAAGGAATTTTACAACAGGAAAAAGGTGGCGGGCGAAACACAAACTACGAATTAGCAAACCTCTGACTGGGACAAGATAACTCCAAGTACATAAACAAAACAACCCCGGCAGCAACAGCTACCGGGGTTGTCCAGTGAAAACAATTTTACGTTTTTAACGACGTTATTTTCTGATTCCCAATTCCTTGATGATGGTACGATATCTTTCAATATCTATGCGTTTCAGGTAGTCCAATAAGCGGCGACGCTTACCGACCAACATTTTCAAGGAACGTTCCGTGCTATAATCTTTTTTATTTAACTTGAGATGCCCCGTTAAATGCGAAATACGGTAGGAAAACAATGCTATCTGTCCTTCCGAGGAACCGGTATCAGTGTTAGACTTTCCGTACTTTGCGAAGATTTCTTTTTTCTTTTCCGAATCTAAATACATGATAAATAATTTGTTTGTAAATAATTATTGAAAATTCGAGCTGCAAAGATAAGTATATTTTTTGAATTAAGAATCATAAAATAAAAATTAAGAGTGATTTTAATCGTATATTTGCACGGAAGTTACATCATTTTTTAGTTTTTAAAATGGATATATCTATCGTAATACCTTTATTGAACGAAGCCGAATCTCTCAGTGAATTATATGAATGGATCGACAAGGTAATGAAAGAGAAACAATTCAGTTTTGAAGTCATTTTTGTAGATGATGGAAGCACCGACGATTCATGGCAAACGATTCACGAACTTCACAAGAATCATCCGGAAATAAAAGGAATTCGTTTTCAGAAAAATTATGGAAAATCGCCCGCCTTGCAATCGGCTTTTCAAAAGACGAAAGGGGATGTGGTGATTACGATGGATGCCGATTTGCAGGACAATCCGGATGAAATTCCCGAACTGTATCGCATGATTAAGGAAGAAAAATACCAGTTGGTTTCGGGATGGAAAAAGAAACGGTACGATCCGGTGAGTAAAACACTTCCGACCAAATTATTCAACGCTACCGCCCGTGCGTTTTCCGGAATTGCGTTGCACGATTTTAACTGCGGCTTGAAGGCTTACGACAAAAATGTCGTAAAGAATATCGAGATATACAACGACATGCATCGCTGGATACCTTTTCTGGCAAAGAACGCAGGTTTCACCAGAATAGGGGAGAAAGAAGTAAAACATCAGGCACGGAAATACGGATACACCAAATTCGGATTGAACCGCTTCTTCAACGGCTATCTGGATTTGTTTACGCTCTGGTTCCTGTCTAAATTCGGGAAAAAACCCATGCACTTTTTCGGATTGGCGGGAAGCCTGATATTCATCATCGGTTTTGTTGCGGTGCTGGCTGTCGGCGTTATCAAAGGTCATGCCTTGTATGCAGGGATTCCGGCGCCTTTAATCACAAATACGCCCTATTTTCATATTGCACTTGCATGTATGATTATAGGGACGCAGTTGTTTTTGGCCGGATTTATCGGCGAATTAATTACACGTAACTCTCCGGAAAGAAATCAATATACCATTGCGGAAGAATTAGAATAAATGGAAAGTATAACCTATTCCAAGATAGAAAGCGTGATGACTCAGTCCTTCCGTCGCGGTCGTATAACGCCATCCGCCATTCAGTTTCAGATTTTCGGATAATTCCGCACGAATGTGCCAGCCGAGGTTAAATCCGGCCGACGTTCCTTCATCCCTGACCGAATGATCCGATGGGTCTGTGATTTTAAAAACGAGGCATTGACCGCCCAGCGAGGGACCCATAGCAAAGGTTTCCAGATTCAACAGATAAAAACGCAAATCCAGGCTGCCGCTATATAAAGCCACATCCCTGTCGAATCGACGTTCGTATTCGTCCTTCTTTTTTATCTTGGGATTCAACATCCCCGACAAGCTCACTTCCAGCGGATCCGTGATTTGATAAGAAACATCCACTCCATAAGTAAAATTTTTATACAGGGAAATGTATGCGCCTTTTGCTCCTGCCGTCAAATCTCCGGCGCGCGTTTGGGCGTGCAGATTTGTTGCAAGGAAAGCCAACAGCAGAAGAGGCAGAATCTTTTTCATTTTTCGTTTTTATTTGATTATTGTATAAATAGTTATAGTCACTTATTGCAAGGCTTCCTTTATCCGTTCATGGAGATGAGAAATTCTTCGTTGCTGTACGTTTTTTCCATCCGGTCTTTTACAAATTCCATTGCTTCCAGGCTGTTCATGTCCGAAAGGTATTTGCGAAGAATCCACATGCGGTTGATCGTGTCTTTGTCTTGCAACAAATCATCCCTGCGCGTGCTGGACGCGACAATATCCACTGCGGGATAAATGCGCTTGTTGGATAATTTGCGGTCGAGTTGCAACTCCATGTTACCGGTACCCTTGAACTCTTCGAAAATGACATCGTCCATCTTGGAGCCGGTCTCTGTGAGGGCGGTAGCGATAATGGTGAGCGATCCGCCGTTTTCGATATTACGGGCAGCCCCGAAGAAACGTTTCGGCTTGTGCAGCGCATTGGCATCCACACCACCCGAAAGCACTTTACCCGAAGCGGGCTGTACGGTATTGTAGGCGCGTGCCAGACGGGTGATGGAGTCGAGCAGTATGACTACGTCGTGTCCGCATTCCACCAGACGGCGGGCTTTGTTGAGGACGATTTCGGCGATCTTCACGTGGCGGTCGGCCGGTTCGTCGAATGTGGAAGCGATCACTTCCGCGTTTACGCTCCGTTCCATGTCGGTGACTTCTTCCGGCCGTTCGTCGATCAGCAGTATGATCATATATACTTCCGGGTGATTGTCGGCAATGGCGTTGGCGATGTCTTTCAACAACAT
>JAIRTG010000175.1 GCA_031255055.1 Prevotellaceae bacterium | reverse complement strand
TTATAGGATTACTCTGATTTTGTTGTGTTTTTCCGTCTCTCACCCCGAGAAGAGGAAAGTCTGCACTGTCTGTCTAATCACTAAACACTAATCACTAATCACTATTTAATCACTGTCTTACGGGGCGTTGCGGGGCAGAGCCCCGCAGAGGGGGTAGCGGAAGACCGCGCAGCGGGCTGTAGCGAGGGGGAGACTTCCCCCCCCTAATTCTCTTTCTCTTTCTCTCTCTTGAATGATGACACCAAGGGCTGACTGAATTGTTTAATCCGTAATCGAATGAGATGGGGACGGAAGAAGGTCGGTCAGTATTTCCCTTCCCATAAGAGACGGAGCCGATCTCCCAGTTTTTTTTCCGCCGAATTGTTCTGGATGTGCCATATACGCTCCTTTTCTATTGCTTCGGGGAGAAAGTCCTGCTTCACAAAGTTGTTGGGATAGTCGTGGGCATATTTGTAGTTTTTTCCGTAGTTTAAGTCCTTCATCAGCTTTGTGGGCGCATTGCGCAGATGAAGCGGTACGGGAAGATTTCCTGTTTTTTTTACCAGCGCTATTGCTGCGTCAATCGCCAAATAGGCCGAATTGCTTTTGGGCGATGCCGCCAGATAAATCGTGGTTTCGGACAGGATGATCCGTCCTTCGGGCCATCCGATTTTTTGTAGCGCGTCGAAACAGGCATTCGCCAGCAAAAGGGCGTTGGGATTTGCCAATCCGATGTCTTCGGCGGCGGAGATAAGTAGTCGTCGTGCGATAAATTTGGGATCTTCTCCGCCTTCTACCATTCGCGCCAGCCAGTAGACGGCGGCGTCGGGATCGCTTCCCCTGATCGATTTTATGAAGGCGGAGATGATGTCGTAGTGCATTTCGCCGTCCTTGTCGAAGGCCATCGGATGTTGTTGCAGTCGGTTTGTGACAAGTTTGTTGGTGATGTGTACGGTTGTTGTTTCGTCCTTCTCGGCGGCGATAATCAGTTCCAGCATATTGAGCAGTTTTCGGGCGTCGCCGCCTGCATAGCGTAGCATTGCGTCGGTTTCGTCGAGTAGAATCGTCCGTTTTTTTAGTTCGGTATCGGTTGTGAGGGCTCTGTTGGCCAGTTCGAGCAGGTCGTTTTCTTCCAGCGCTTTCAGGACGTAGACCTGACTGCGCGAAAGTAGGGGGGTGATGACTTCGAATGACGGATTTTCGGTTGTGGCGCCGATGAGCGTAACGGTGCCGTTTTCGACGGCTCCGAGTAGCGAATCTTGCTGTGATTTGCTGAAACGATGAATTTCGTCGATGAACAGTATCGGATTGTCTTGTGAAAAAAATCGGTTCGACTTGGCTTTTTCTATCACTTCCCGCACATCTTTTACACCCGATGTTACGGCGCTCAGGGTGTAAAAGGGTCGTTCGAGTTTATTGGCAATAATTCGCGCCAAAGTGGTCTTCCCGACGCCCGGCGGACCCCATAAAATGAACGAGGAAATGTGTCCCGATTCGATCATTTGCCGTAAAATGGCATTTTTACCGACTAAATGTTGCTGTCCGATATAATCATTTAATGTTTTCGGTCGAAGCCGTTCCGCCAATGGTTGCATGTGTTTCTTTTTTATGGTTATAAATTTGATTTCAAAATAATTAGTTGCCTTCCAGAACCTTTATTTTTCTACGTTCAAACGTGCAAAAGTAAGGAAAACGACCCGATTTTCGCCTTGTCGGATTGTGTAAGTTTGTCAACTAAATGAGAAAAAATTGTTTAGCATTGTTTTTTTCTGTTATTTTGCGGGGCTTTTTCTCAACTTATGACCGTAACAAAAATAATAACATGTCGGTAGAAATTCGTAAAGTAACTTCCGAAAAGGAATTTAAACAGTTTATTTGGTTTGGTATCAACTTGTATAAGGACAATAAATATGCGGCTCCTCCGCTGTTTATCGACGATAAATTGAACCTGACCAAGGGTAAGAATCCCGCGATGGATTTTTGTGATACCATTTTCTTTTTGGCCTACAAAGACGGCAAAATCGTAGGCAGAATAGCAGGTATCGTAAATCCGGAAGCAAATAGAACATGGCGCCAAAAGTATGCAAGGTTTGGCTGGATTGACTTTATTGACGACGTCGAGATTGCCGACGCATTGCTCAATGCCGTAGAAAAATGGGCAAAGGAAAAAGGATTGGAAGCCGTTCACGGACCTCTTGGATTTACCGATTTTGACCACGAGGGAATGTTGGTCGATGGTTTTGATAAGCGGGGGACAATGGCCAGCATCTATAACCACCCTTACTATCCCCAACATCTCGAAAGCTGCGGCTATGTCAAAGACACCGATTGGGTTGAATACCTGATTAAAATCCCCGAAACATTTCCTGAAAAATACTTCAGGATGGCCGATATTGTCGGCAAGAAATATAATTTGACCGTGAAAAAATTTAAGTCACGCAGAGAATTGATCAAGAATTATAGTTATAAGATATTCGATCTGATCAATCACACCTACAATCACCTGTATGGCTATTCCAACTTGAACAAAGAGCAGATAGACTACTATATCAGCATTTATTTGAGTTTTTTGCGTTTAGACACCATCTGTATCGTAATCAATACGGAAGATGATGTCGTCGGACTCGGCATTTCCATTCCCAGTTTGACATACGCCCTGCAAAAGGCCAAAGGACGGATTTTCCCCACAGGATGGTTCCATCTGCTCAAAGCGTTGAACAAAAACGACACGATCGATTTATATCTGATGGCCATTCATCCGGACTATCAAAATAAAGGCGTAAATTCGTTAATGTTTGCCTATCTGATGCCGAACTATGTGAAAAACGGTTACAGATATGCCGAAAGTAATCCCGAATTAGAGACCAACATCAAGATCTCGGCTCAATGGGACAGCTTTGAATATACGCAGCACAAACGAAGACGAGTGTTTATTAAACAGTTGAAATAAAAGAAATCTCATAGTTGTTTGTTGGTATGGAGTGCAAAGCAATCGGCAATTTTTGTGATGAATTTCAAATATGCGTGACAAAGATGAAAAACTGTTTTGTGCTCCTACTTTTGACCGGTTCGACAAGACGCCGGAAAATGTTTAGCCCTTCCCTCCGTTTATACTCAAAAAACTTCGTGAGATGACACACAAATATGATTTCCTGGTTATTGGCGCCGGCATTGCCGGTATCGGTTTTGCGCTGAAAGCCGCAAAATACGGAAAAGTCGCTCTATTGTGCAAAACCAAGCTACATGAATCAAACACCTCTTTTGCCCAAGGTGGCATTGCATCGGTGACGTATGAGCCTGATAATTTTGAAAAACACATTCAAGACACGCTGATTGCAGGCGACGGACATTGCGATACACAAGCCGTCGAAAAAGTAGTACGCCGGGCGCCCGGCCTGATTCAAGAACTGATCGACTGGGGCGTCGAATTTGATAAAGACAGAGACGGACTGTTCGATTTGCACAAAGAAGGCGGACATTCGGAGTTTCGCATCCTTCACCACAAAGACAACACCGGATTTGAAATTCAGGAAAGTTTGGTAGAGAAAGTACGCAAGCATCCCCAAGTCGACATTTTCGAGCGCTATTTTGCCATCGAGATACTCACTCAACACCACTTGGGAGCAGTTGTTACGCACCACACACCCGATATAGCATGTTACGGCGCTTATGTGCTCGACCAGCAGACCAATCACATACATACCTTCCTGAGTAAAATCACCATGCTGGCCACAGGCGGCATCGGCAATGTCTATCTCACCACAACCAATCCCCCCATTGCCACAGGCGACGGCATTGCAATGGTACACCGTGCACGCGGCGTCATCAGCGACATGGAGTTTGTACAATTCCACCCGACGGCGCTCTATCATCCGGGCGAAAAACCGACCTATCTCATCACAGAAGCCATCAGAGGTTACGGTGCGGTATTGCGCGGATTGGATAAAAAAGAATTTATGCAGAAATACGACGAACGGGGTTCTTTGGCGCCTCGCGACATTGTTGCACGTGCGATCGACAATGAAATGAAAGTAAACGGAATCGATTATGTCTATTTGGACGTAACGCACAAAAACGCAGACGAAACAAAAGAACACTTTCCCAATATTTATAAAAAATGCCTCGAACTCGGCATCGACATTACAACAGACTATATCCCGGTTTCGCCGACCCAGCACTATTTGTGCGGCGGTATAGCCGTCGATTTGAACGGAGAGACGAGCATTAATCATCTATACGCGGCCGGCGAATGTTCCTGCACCGGACTGCACGGCGCCAACCGTTTAGCATCCAATTCGCTGATAGAAGCAATTGTATACGCCGACGCCGCAGTGACAGACGCTTCAAAAAAAATAGCCGGAATAAAGCACAAAGAGTTCATCCCCGACTGGGACGACGCAGGTACATCGCTCCCCGAAGAGATGGTACTCATCACCCAAAGCTACAAAGAACTGGAACAGATCATGAGTTCGTATGTCGGCATAGTCCGCTCCAATCTTCGACTGACACGTGCAATGAAGCGCCTCGAAATCATTTTCCGCGAAACGGAAGACTTATTCATTCGTTCGGTTGTTTCGCGTGAAATCTGCGAACTCCGCAACGTCATCAGCGTGTCCTACCTCATCATAAAGCAAGCGCTGAAAAGAAAAGAGAGCATCGGCCTTCACTACACAATCGATTATCCGAAACGAAACACGCGATAATGTCTCCCATGTCAGTACGGCACTTGGCGTCTTCCTTCCGTAAAGATAAAGATAAACATAAAGATAATTAGGGGGGGGACGTCTCCCCCTCGATTCAGCCGCCTACGGCGTCTTCCGCTACCCCCTCTGCGGGGCTCCGCCCCGCAACGCCCCGAAAGACAGTGAAGAATGAAGAATGAAGAATGAAGAGTGATTAGTGTTTAGTGATTAATCATAGAGAATCCGCACTAATCATTCTTCATTCTTCGTTCTTCATTCTTCACTAATCGCTGCGAATCGTCCGTCTCGGATGTTCAAATTATTTCTATCTTTGTGCGTTTTTTATAAAAAAACGACTTATG
>JAIRTG010000146.1 GCA_031255055.1 Prevotellaceae bacterium | reverse complement strand
GCGTTTCCCTGAGCATGCTCAGTGTCTCTTCGGATCACGATCCGAGTCGCTCGGATCACGATCCGCGTCGCTCGGATCATGATCCGCGTCTCTCGGATCACGATCCGCGTCGCTCGGATCACGATCCGCGCCTCTCGGATCACGTCCGCGCTTCTCGGATCACGATCCGAGAACCTTGGATCACGATCCGAGAACCTCGGATCGTGATCCAAGAATGAAGAGTGAAGAATGAAGAGTGATGAGTGATTAGTGATTAACGATTAATTGTTAAACATGGCGAACTTGCTAATCACTAATCACTAATCACTAATCACTATCTTCGGGGCGTTGCGGGGCAGAGCCCCGCAGAGGGGGTAGCGGAAGACCGCCGCAGGCGGGCTGTAGCGAGGGGGAGACTTCCCCCCCCTCCTCCTTCTTTATATCTCTATATTTCTCTTTAAGGAAAACCGTACTGCGGGATGGAGCGAGGAGGAGACTTCCCCCTCTTTCTTAATCGGAGGACAAATAAAAAAGCGAAGATGAAAACCTTCGCTTTTTTATTTTTAGGCTAATGATACATAACTGCCGACCGCATCTTCTCTGAAATTGATCTTACTTTCGCGAGCTAACCAACCCAATGCGAGGTTCAAATCTCTTTCTTTCAATTTGGTGTTTCTTTTAAGCGCTTTCACTTCTTTTTCACCACTTTTCAATGCCTGCCAAATGAGACCTGCATTTTTTCCAATGTTTTCTTTAATCATACCGAATTTTGTTTAAGTAGTTCTAACAATAAATACAATACAAAAATAACCAAAAACAATGTTTTACAACATGTGCTTTGATTTATTTATGTTAAAACGGGCGGTTTTCGGCGGTTTTCGTACATCGAATCAATCATAAGCTGATATTTCTGCATAATGACGGCTCTTCTCATTTTTAGCGTATTGGTCAATTCTCCCGATTCCATACTGAAGCCTTTGGGGATTAATGCAAATTTTTTGATTAATTCGAAATTAGCCATGCCTTTTTGCCGTTCGGCAATTTTTTCTTCTATCAGTTTGTATATTTCGGGCAATTTTATCAATTCTTCTTTGGTCTGATAACTCAGGTGACGCTTGTTGGCATAGGCCTCCAAAGCCGGAATGGAAGGGACAACTATCGCCGTTACGAAATTGCGCCCGTCGGCAATGACGGCAACTTGCTCAATGTACTTGTCTTGAATGAGCCTTGTTTCGATTTCCTGCGGAGCGATGTATTTTCCGTTCGAGGTTTTGAACAAATCTTTCAGACGTTCGATAAGATAAATCTTGTTGTCTTTCAAGATGCCGGCATCGCCTGTTCTGAACCATCCGTCTTCGGTAAATCCGGCCTTATTCGCTTCGGGATTGTTGTAATATCCCGGTGTAATCGTCTTTCCTTTCAGCAGGATTTCGTTGTCTTCTCCTATTTTTACTTGTACGTCGGGCATAATCGAACCGATGGTTCCGATTTCATATTTCGTCATTTCGAAGCAGGTGACCGTAGCTGTCGATTCGGTTAAACCGTATCCGTATACAATCGGAACGCCGATGCTTCGGAAAAAGATAGTCAGCTCGTCGGCTAATTTTGCCCCTGCAACAGGAAACATATTCCCGTTTTCGATGCCGATACGGTGTTTTACTTTTGAGAAAATCAATTTGTCGGCAATGAAATACTTTGTCCGAAGCCATAGTCCCGGTTTTTTCTCCAGTCGAAGATAGTCTATGTTGTGTTTTTCGCCTGTGGCGATGGCCCAAACAACTATTCCGAGCATGAAAGGCGTGTAGCTGTCGAGCGTTTCTCTTACTACCGCATATACTTTCTCCCAAAAACGCGGGACGGAGCACATCAGTGTCGGACGCACTTCGGCGACGGTTTCCTGAATGTCGAGCGGATGAAGATTGAGATAGTTTTTTATGCCGATGTGCATGCAGAGGTATGTCCACGCGCGTTCAAAAACGTGCGATAAGGGCAAAAAGGCGACCGTGCTATCGGCTTCGGTGAGGTTGGGGAAGCGCAGGCAGTGGATGCGCACGATTTCGATTAAACTGTAATGCGGAATCATCACTCCTTTCGGATTTCCCGTTGTTCCCGACGTGTAGAGCAACCATGCCAAATCTTTATCGCTGACTTTGGATTTTCTTTCCCTGATAATCTCGTCTTTTGACGATTTTACTCCGATTTGATAGAAATCGGCATAGTACATCGAATGTTCGCCCTGTTCTATTTGCACGTCGTGGTCGAAGACAATGATTTTTTTCAGTACGTCGGACCGTTTCAAGACTTGAAAAGCGTTGTTGTACTGGCGCTGGTCGCCGACAAAAATCACGGGAATTTGTGCGTCGTTGATGATAAATTCCATTTGGTCGGCTGTTGAAGTGGCATACAAAGGCGCTACCGATGATAAATTGTCGAATAGTGCGAAGTCTACAATGAGATTTTCGACTTTGTTGTTTGAGCATTGGGCTACGTGCTGTTTTTCGTCGAGGCCGATTTCTACAAATGCTTTGGCGATGATCTTTACATCATTGTGGAATGTGTTCCAACTGATTTCGCTCCATTTGTCTGTTTTTTGTTCACGCCGGCAAAAGGCGGTTTTGTCCCCGAATTTTTTTGCCATCTGTTCGGCCAGTTGAGAGAGGTGGTTTTGAATCATAAATTATATTTTTATTTGCCGCAAAGGTATGAAAATTTCTTCTCAAACCTTTAACATGCAGGAATAAGGAAAATGTAACCGGCTAACGGTACGGAATTGAGCGGACTGCTCTTCTATGCTGTTTTCCGCTGTTCAAATAGCCCCATTTTGTTCCCTGCGAAAGTCATCTTGCTTTTTGGGAGCATCTGAAATAAAATCATTATTTTTGCAGAAATTGTCAACAATGTTAAAAAAGAACGGGAAGTATGAAATCGGAAGAAATAAAAGCGCTGTTTGCGCAGTTCGAGAGTGCCTCCGCCGAAGTGGAAGGCGTTGAATGTTGGAGTGCGAGGGAACTCCAAAAGTTATTGGGCTATACTCAATGGCGTAACTTCGAGAATACCATTGATAAAGCAAAGGAAGCCTGTCGGAATGCGGGCGAAAATGTATCGTATCATTTTGCTGACGTCAGCAAAACGATAGCAATGCCAAAGGGAGCTGAAAAACAGTTAGATGATATCCTTCTGACCCGCTACGCCTGCTACCTGATAGCACAAAATGGTGATAGTCGTAAGGAACAAATCGCTTTCGCACAGAACTATTTCGCCGTACAAACCCGTCGGGCGGAAATCATCGAACAGCGTATTCTGGACTACGAGCGCGTAAAAGCCCGCACAAAATTGGCCGAAACAGAAAAAGTGTTGTCCGGAATACTGTATGAACGCGGCGTGGATAGTAACGGCTTCGGCATGATACGTTCCAAAGGTGACCAAGCCCTGTTTCATCTGAATACTACCACGTTGAAACGTAAGTTAGGTGTACCTCAAAATCGTCCGGTTGCCGATTTCCTGCATACGGTCAATTTGCAGGCAAAAGACCTTGCCGCCGGTATGACTTCCGTGAATGTGCAGGCAAAAGATTTGAAAGGCGTTGCGCCAATCGAAACCGAACATGTAGATAATAATGCGGCAGTAAGGGAAATGCTGTTGAAACGCGGAATTGTCCCCGAACAGTTGCCGCCTGCCGAAGACATTAAAAAAGTGGAACGAAAACTGAAAAGCGACGAGAAAAAGGCGTTGAACAGCAAAAACAAAAAAAAATGAGCAAAGAAACATCCCCCCTGATATGCTCCCAAGCCTGCCACGATTAAAAAAATAGTTTCAAAATAGCTTTTAAGGGCGTTTCTCTTTAATTTCTCCCTGTCGGATAAAAGAAAAATAACCGGCGGGGAGTATTTTTATCGTCTCATTTTAAACAATTGTTTAAAATGATTGTTTAAGTCTGTGCGTAACTTCAAAATAACAATTTTCAAGATATGGATAATATTTCTACACAGGAAAAAATACTGCTTGCGGCTGAAAAAGTCTTTAGCGAAAAAGGTTTTGGCACTGCCCGTATGCGCGATATTTCGGCAGAAGCGGGCGTTAATCTTGCATTGATAAACTATCACTACAAGTCGAAAGAGAATTTGTATGCGATTATCATGCGGAATAAAGTGCAGGGGCTTTTCGGAACAATCATTTCTCATCTGATTGACGAAAAAATTACATTGGAAGATAAAATCAATTTTATCATCGAAGAACTTTACAAAGTTGTATCTGCCGATTTAAACCTGCCGATGTTCGTTTTCAGCGAACTGCAAAAGCAGGACAGTAAGTTCGTCGAGCTTATTCCTGCGGAGAAAATCAAGGACTCGGCTTTTTTGAAACAGATCAGCGCCCGAAAGCCGGATGTGCATCCGCTGCATTATGTATTGGATATGCTTGGGATGTTTTTCTTTCCGTATTTAATGACATCGACGCTTTTGAAAGTGGGTCTGGCGTCTCCCGAAGAGATGAACAATATCCTTAAAGAGCGCGTTAAATTCATCCCACAGTGGATAGAACAGCTATTTTTATAATTAAAAATTGATAATTATATACTGATCTTATGAAACGATATCTGATTTTGTTTTTTGTTCTTTGCAATCTGTTAGTCATACAAGCTCAAACGCTTACGCTTGAACAATGTCAGCAACTGGCACGTGAAAATTACCCGTTGATTGTTCAAAAAGATTTAATAGAAAAAACAAGAGATTTTACTTTATCGAATGCGAAACACAACTGGCTTCCACAGATTTCGATAAACGCACAAGCCACCTACCAATCGGCAGTACCCGCACTCCCCGATAATTTGAACAGCTTACTCGAAAGTACCGGAATAACGAACGAAGGACTGCATAAAGACCAATATAAAGCAGCGATTCAGATCGAACAGCTTATTTATGGCGGAGGCGCCGTAAAGTCGCAGGTGGAAATTGCCCGTGCAGAGAGCG
>JAIRTG010000045.1 GCA_031255055.1 Prevotellaceae bacterium | reverse complement strand
GAAATTGCCCAAGCTACAGGCGTTTCGGTCAACACCCTGCTATCGCGTAAACATTATGCCGTATTGCACCTGCGCAAGCGTATGCGGCAGTTGTATGAAGAGATTGTGTATTGGTGATTACGTTTTGTCGGCAACTTGTTGCTCGACCTTGATTTATCGGCAAGGCCGTTCGATCGATGGGTGACGCTATTTTATCAGATTTCGTTTCTTAAACCACGCTATTGTTTTCGTCAATGTTTTTTCAATGTCCGTATCCTGCATACCGAGTTCTTTTTTCGCCTTCGTGTTGGTATAATATTCTTCAATCATCAACTGGCGCAAATTTCGGGTACGAATATCGTTTTTAATCCCGAAGAAACCCATTAAGTCGCCGATTCCACCTATAATCAACAATACAAAATCCGGTACCGGAACGATTATTTGCCGGTAATTTCCGATGGTTTTTTGCAGACGATAGAACGCTCTAAACAAAATGTTTTGTCCTGTTATCAAATATTTTTCGCCGTTTCTTCCCTGTGTGAGCGCGTTACATATTGCAAAAGACGCACATTCGGCATCAACAATATTTTTCCCGCCGGAGGGCGCAATCATGACCTGTTTTTTATAAGCCATCAGTACCATTTTGCCCGAACTCGGCTTTGTGTCGAACCCGCCTAAGATAAAACCCGGATTTAAAACAATGACGTGCATACCCGGTTGTTGCGAAGCTTCAAAAAACAGCTTTTCGGCAGACAGTTTGCTTTGCGCATAGAACGAATCGCAAAAGGGGGATTGAATGGGATTGTTTTCGTCCGAAAAGCCTGATGGCGATTGGTAGCCGACAGTGTTGGCGGTGCTGATAAAAAGAATTGTTTTTATGGCGAATTTCCCCGCCACTTTCAATATCGTTGACGAGCCACGGACGTTGACTTTTTCGTAATCATCGAGCGACAGCAAATTCATATCGGTGATTCCCGCGATGTGAATCATCGCGTCACAACCTTCGGCCGAAGTCGACAGGTCATTTTCATCACAGAAATTCCCGATAAAGAGATTGACCTTGTCCGTCTCGAAAAATATGTTGGAACTGTTGCGTACGATAACATTCACATCGTGTTTTCTCCGAAGAAGTTCGTTCACGACATGATGTCCCAATAAACCGTTAGCGCCGGTGACCAGTACTTTCATCAATGCTGGAGTAAAATAAATAAAGCCGAAAATGCTTCGGCTTTATTTTAGTTGAAAAATTTTCGATTATAATTTAGGCCCTGCGGCAACCAATGATTTTCCGGTTTCGTTTCCGGTAAATTTGGTGAAATTTTTAATAAAGCGACTCGCCAAATCTTTTGCTTTCACATCCCATTCGGCTGCGGTGGCGTAAGTATCGCGCGGATCCAAGATTGCAGGGTCAACACCCGGTAATGCGGTAGGCGTTTCAAAATCGAAGTACGGAATTTTTTTAGTCGGCGCTTTGTCGATCGAACCGTCAAGAATCGCATCAATAATGCCGCGGGTATCTTTGATAGAGATACGTTTGCCGGTTCCGTTCCATCCGGTATTTACCAAATAAGCCGTGGCACCCGACAGTTGCATTTTTTTCACCAATTCTTCCCCGTATTTTGTCGGGTGCAACGATAGGAAAGCAGCGCCGAAGCAAGCCGAAAAAGTAGGAGTAGGCTCAGTGATGCCGCGCTCCGTTCCTGCCAACTTCGCCGTAAATCCGGACAGGAAATAGTATTGCGTTTGCTCTGGGGTCAGAATAGCAACCGGAGGCAATACCCCGAATGCGTCGGCCGAAAGGAAAATCACCTTTTCGGCAGGCCCCGCCTTTGAAACCGGTTTGACGATGTTTTCGATGTGATTGATCGGGTAAGAAACACGTGTATTTTCCGTCACCGAACCGTCTTTGAAGTCGATTTTACCGTCGTTGTCAACGGTCACATTTTCCAGCAAAGCGTCGCGTCTGATAGCATTATAAATATCCGGTTCGCTGTCCTTGTCAAGGTTGATTACCTTTGCATAGCAGCCGCCTTCGAAGTTAAAAACACCTTCATCATCCCATCCGTGTTCGTCATCGCCGATAAGCAGCCGTTTGGGGTCTGTCGAAAGCGTTGTTTTGCCTGTGCCCGACAAACCGAAGAAAATGGCCGTATTTTTTCCCTGCATGTCCGTGTTTGCAGAGCAGTGCATGGAAGCGATACCCTGAAGGGGCAACAGGTAATTCATGTACGAGAACATGCCTTTTTTCATTTCGCCGCCGTACCAAGTGTTCAAAATAACCTGTATTTTCTCCGTCAGGTTAAAGACAACGGCCGTTTCGGAGTTCAGACCCAATTCCTTGTAGTTTTCAACTTTTGCTTTCGACGCATTCATAATGACGAAATCGGGTTCGCCGAAGTTGTTCAATTCGTCCGCCGTCGGACGGATAAACATGTTTGTCACAAAATGTGCCTGCCATGCCACTTCCATGATGAAGCGGAGTTTCAGGCGGGTATTTTCATTCGCGCCGCAAAATGCGTCGACAACAAACAGTTTTTTTCCCGACAACTGGTCTGTGGCCAAACTTTTCAGTTCTTTCCATGCCGCTTCGGTCACCGGTTTGTTGTCATTTTTATACTCATCGGAAGTCCACCAGACGGTATTTTTGCTGACTTCGTCCATCACAAAGAATTTATCTTTGGGAGAGCGGCCCGTATAAACGCCTGTCATAACGTTCACAGCGCCAAGTTCGGTCAGTTGTCCTTTTTCAAAACCGTCCAAGTCGGGTTTTGTTTCCTCGCCGAACAATACGTCGAAGGAAGGGTTGTGTACAATTTCGGTTACACCGTTAATTCCATACTTACTTAAATCCAAGTTTACCATTTTGTTTTAAAATTTAGTGGTTTTATTCTATTTTGTCGGTTCTTTCTTTGGGTTAACAATTCGATTTGCAAAAGTACGATATTTTTTGACTTTGGGTATTTGTGAGAATAATATCTCTTCAACAGTCCGTCTGTTTTGTAATCTTGCGTGGTAATAAGTTTTTTTTACTCCGTTTTGTTTTGTGTTTAAAGATATTTTAGTGTTTAGGGATGCGTGTTTGGCGCGACTAAGAAACTGTTTTGAATTTTTTCATCCGTTCTTTTTAGCAATTTTTTTGATGGATTTGAATGGTTGTTTTTGGAATGATAGCGGGCTATTTGACTAAAAACAACCATTCAAAGACGCAAAAAAGGCTAAAAAGAACAAGAAAGAGTTGAAAACAAGCTCTCAAAAAGATATTCGTAAAATTCAAAACAGTTTCTAAACACAGCCCAATCGTTAGTTGAGATACCAGTTGTAGAGGCGTTTAACGCCTTCTTCGATGTCGATTTGATGATGCCAGCCCAGCGCGTGCAATTTGGATGGATTTGTCAGTTTCCGCATCGTTCCATCGGGTTTTGAATCGTCGAAGATAATTTTTCCTTGATAGGCAATCACCTGTCGGATCAGTTCCGACAAGTCGGCGATTGTTATTTCTTTGCCGGTTCCGATGTTGATGTGGCAATTACGAATTTCGCTGTTCGTACCCATCAGGTCGTCAAAATCGACGTTTTCCATTATAAACACACAGGCGTCGGCCATTTCTTCGCTCCACAGGAACTCCCGTAACGGCTTTCCTGTTCCCCAAAGGACTGTTTTGTCTTCAAAAATGCCGTATTTCTTCAAAACGGCCATTATCTCATCTTTTGAGTTGGACGAGTTGATGCCTTCCACAGGACGCGAATCGATGTCTTTGTAGACGTCGTCCCATTTGTTTTCTTTCAAACAGTGGCTGAGATGGATTTTCCGAATCATCGCCGGAAGCACGTGCGAACGCTCCAAATGGAAATTATCGTTTGGCCCATACAGATTTGTCGGCATCACTGCAATATAGTTTGTTCCGTATTGCAGATTGAAGCTTTCGCACATTTTCAGGCCGGCAATCTTGGCTATCGCATACGGTTCGTTGGTATATTCCAAAGGCGAGGTCAGCAATTCGGTCTCACCGATTGGCTGTCCGGCTTCACGGGGATAGACGCAGGTACTGCCCAGGAATAGCAGCTTATTTATCCGATGGCGAAAACTCTCTCCGATGACATTTTGCTGAATTTGCAGATTGTTGTAGATAAAATCGGCACGGTAGATATTATTCGCCATGATACCGCCGACATGCGCGGCGGCCAAAAATACATATTCGGGCTGTTCTTCGTCAAAAAAGATTTTTGTGGCAACCGGATTCATCAAATCCAGTTCATCGAACGTTTTCCCGATAAGATTGGTGTAACCTTTCGATTTCAAGCTGTTCCATATTGCCGACCCTACCAGTCCTTTGTGTCCGGCAACGTATATTTTCGCGTTTTTATTCATCGCATCAACTGATTATAAGTCGGCTTTTAGATGCAGTTTTTTTACAAACCGCAGGTCATGCTCCATCATGATTTTGACCAGTTGGTGGAAAGATGTTTTTCGGGGATTCCAACCCAGCAATGTTTTCGCTTTCGTCGGGTCGCCCAAAAGCTGTTCAACTTCCGCAGGCCTGAAGTATTTCGGGTCGACTTCAACAAGAATTTTTCCAGTTTTCACCTCAATACCCTTTTCATCGACGCCTTCGCCCTCCCAACGCAGCTCGATGCCTGCTTCCAGAAATGCGAGCGTCGTCAACTCGCGCACAGAATGATATTCGCCTGTTGCAATCACAAAATCTTCTGGTGTCGGGTGCTGCAACATCAGCCACATACATTCCACATAATCTTTGGCGTATCCCCAATCGCGCAATGCGTTCAGATTGCCCAAATAGAGTTTTTCCTGATAACCCAGTGCGATGCGGCTTGCAGCCAAGGTGATTTTGCGGGTAACAAAATTTTCACCCCTTCGTTCGCTTTCGTGATTGAACAAAATGCCGTTTACGGCAAACATGCCATACGATTCGCGGTAATTTTTTGTTATCCAGAAACCGTATTGCTTTGCCACCCCATACGGACTGCGGGGGTAGAACGGTGTGGTTTCTTTTTGAGGTATTTCCTGCACCAGTCCGTAGAGTTCCGACGTAGAAGCCTGATAGATGCGGCATTGTTTCTCCATGCCCAAAATCCGGACAGCTTCCAGCAAACGCAGCGTACCCACAGCGTCGGTTTCGGCGGTATATTCCGGCACATCGAACGACACTTTTACGTGCGATTGGGCAGCCAGGTTGTATATTTCGTCGGGCCGCACCTGCTGAATAACGCGAAGCAGCGAACTGGAATCGGTTAAATCCGCATAATGCAGGTTCACCAGTCGTTTTTGCTTCATATCCCGCACCCATTCGTCGAGATACAAATGTTCAATCCTGCCGGTATTGAACGACGACGAACGCCGCAAAATACCGTGTACGTCATAATCTTTTCCGATTAAAAACTCGGCAAGATACGATCCGTCTTGCCCTGTGATGCCTGTAATAAGCGCTGTTTTCAACATAATTATATTTTTTAGATGTTATTGAAGATATGTTCTCTTTGTTTGTTTTCTATTTTAGGATATTGCTTATCGCATAGAGCGGATAAATGGCTATTTGGGGCAACTGTCCGAAATTTTCGAGCGAAGTGCGGATACCGTAATTCAGTTGCTTTTCGTTCATAAGTGTGCAGACTGTTCATACTGCCTCTTCTGCCCGATTTTACTTCAATCGGGACTATTTGCTGTCCTATCTGTACAATATAATCAACCTGTGCATTTGATTTTCCAATGCAAAACTACACGTTTATTTCGTTTTTCCAATGCCAAACACGAATCATATCATCTTCCGCCCGACAAGTCATAGTGACAGGGTATAGCCTAAAATCGAAACAGGCCGTTCTTCCTGACGAAAAACAGCCTGTTTACTCTATTTAAATTTAAATTCAAAATGAAAACTATATTACACCTTGTGCAAGCATTGCTTTGGCTACTTTTAAGAATCCGGCCACGTTAGCACCTTTCATATAATTGATATATCCGTCGGCTTCGCGTCCGTGTTTTACGCATTGTTCGTGGATGTCGCTCATGATTTGATGCAATTTTGCGTCAACTTCTTCACTTGTCCAGTTCAGGTGCATTGCATTTTGTGTCATTTCCAGTCCTGAAGTAGCCACACCGCCTGCGTTGACGGCTTTACCCGGACCGTACATGATTTTGTTTTCGATAAACAACTCGATGGCCTCGGGCGTACATCCCATATTGGATATTTCGCCCACGCAGATAACGCCGTTATGAATCAGCGTCCGTGCATCTTCTTCGTTCAGTTCGTTTTGAGTGGCACATGGGAGTGCAACGTCAACTTTAACGTCCCACGGTTTTTTGCCTGCGAAGAATTTGGCGCCGAATTTTTCGGCGTATGGAGACACGATGTCGTTATTCGACATGCGCAAGTCGAGCATATAGTCGATTTTTTCGCCCGATATACCCGCTTCATCGTACACATAACCGTCGGGGCCGGAGATAGTGACAACTTTCGCACCCATTTCGGTTGCTTTGAGCGCAGCGCCCCAGGCAACGTTTCCGAATCCTGAAATGGAAACGGTTTTTCCTTCGATGCTTGTACCGGCAGTTTCGAGCATTTGTTTCACGAAATACAGACCACCGAAACCGGTAGCTTCCGGACGAATCAGCGATCCGCCGTATTCAAGTCCTTTTCCGGTCAACACGCCTGTATTTTCGCGGGCCAGTTTGCGATACATGCCATACAGATAGCCGATTTCACGTCCGCCAACGCCAATATCTCCAGCCGGAACGTCGGTATCGGGGCCGATATGCTGCCAAAGTTCGGTCATGAAAGCTTGGCAGAAACGCATGATTTCCGCATTCGATTTGCCTTTCGGATTAAAATCGGAACCGCCTTTTGCGCCGCCCATCGGGAGTGTGGTCAACGAGTTTTTGAACGTTTGTTCAAATCCCAAGAATTTAAGGATAGAAGGATTCACGGAAGGGTGAAAACGTAATCCGCCTTTGTATGGGCCGATGGCGTTGTTGAACTGGATTCTGTATCCAAGGTTAATTTGTACATCGCCACGGTCGTCCACCCAAGACACTTTGAATGTAAAGATCCGGTCCGGTTCAACAATGCGTTCGGCGATTTTGGCTTTTTCAAATTCGGGATGTTCGTTATAGATACCTTCAATCGAAGTCAGCACTTCCCGTACAGCTTGCAGATACTCATGTTCGCCCGGGTGTTTTGCTTCGAGCGATTGCATTAAATGTTCAATATTCATTCTTTCTAATTTAAAAAATAAGACAATAAGGTATTTTAATTTATGTGTTTTTGTGTCAAAAAGAAAGCTGTCAATCCCATCATTTCACTAAAAGCTCGGATATTTATGTTTGTGAACCTTGTTTTATGGGATATTTGCTGTCATTTTGTTTTCGCGGTGCAAGTTTATTACTTTTATTCGTGATAATCAAATTTTGGGGTAACTATTTTTATTGATTTTGGGTATTTTGGCCGGCATGTTCAAATCGTCGTGTTTTATCGGTTTTGTATTTATATGTCGTTGTTTTAATTATGAAAATACGATAATATGAAAACGTCCATCGTCGTGATGAGACCGTGCGACACGGAGGGTATTATGGTGGGCTTTAGTGAGAAGTCTCTCTTTCACTTCGGCCTGCTTCGGAGTCTTCCTTAAAAGAAAGAGAAAGAGATTTAGGGGGGAAGTCTCCCCCTCGCTTCAGCCGCTGTTAGCGTCTTCCTTGAAAGAAGATAAAGAGAAGATTTAGGGGGGGGAAGTCTCCCCCTCGCTTCAGCCCGCTGCGCGGTCTTCCGCTACCCCCTCTGCGGGGCTCTGCCCCGCAACGCCCCGTAAGACAGTGAAGAATGAAGAATGAAGAGTGAAGAATGATGAGTGATTCAACCTTAATAGTATTTAGTGTTTAGTGATTAATCATAGAGAATCCGCACTAATCACTCTTCATTCTTCACAAATCACGAATCATTGCTTGGTATGAAATTTCTTTCACGTTCCATATTCTTCTGTTTTAAAAGATGAATTAAAAAATTTATGTAGAAAGGGAACCGATTTGTCTTTTTTGATGGTATATATGTGTTTCCCAGATGCATATGGATATTCCCAAGAGTTTTTGGGACATGTCCCAAAGCTTCGGGGACATGTCGAAAAGGCTCGGGGACATGTCGAAAAGGCTCGGGGACATGTCGAAAAGGCTCGGGGACATGTCGAAATTGCTTGGGGACATGTCGAAATTGCTCGGGGACATGTCGAAATTGCTCGGGGACATGTCGAAATTGCTAGGGGACATGTCGAAATTGCTCGGGGACATGTCGAAATTGATCGGGGTCATGTCGATAATGCTCGGGG
>JAIRTG010000017.1 GCA_031255055.1 Prevotellaceae bacterium | reverse complement strand
AGGTTGCCCTTAGAGGGCAATGTGATGAGTTGCTTTTTGGGACTTTCACTAATCACTAAACACTAATCACTCTTCATTCTTCACTGTCTTACGGGGCGTTGCGGGGCAGCGCCCCGCAGAGGGGGTAGCGGAAGACCGCCGCAGGCGGGCTGAAGCGAGGGGGAGACTTCCCCCCCCTAATTCTCTTTCTCTTTCTTGAAGGAAGACGCCAACGTCCGGTACGCCGTCCGGCGGACAGGGTCGAATTGTCGGCTATTATTTATTCAGTGTTTTATTTTTGCTTCTATTTCACGGACGCTCATCCTGAAATTTTTGTCTATTTCCATCAGGTCGGAAACCGTTTTACAAGCGTGCAATACGGTTGCATGGTCGCGGTTTCCGATGATACTTCCGATTGAAGACAGGGAGTTTTTGGTGTGTTGTTTCGACAGGTACATGGCAATTTGACGGGCTTGTACCACTTCGCGCTTGCGACTTTTTGTTGAGATTTGATCCACCGACAGCGCAAAATAGTCGCAGACAAAATCCCTGATTTTCTCAACTGTTGTAATTTTCGGGCTGATGGTCACAATGCGGCTGATGATTTTTTCGGCAAGTGTTACGTCGATCGGGGCGTTTGTCAGTGTGGAATGTGCCAGCAACGATACCAATACTCCTTCCAAATCCCTGACATTGTCCACAACGTGTTCGGCGATGAAATCAACTACTTCGTTGTCGATTTCCAGTCCGTCGTGATATATTTTGTGCTGCAGGATGGATTTACGCAGTTCGAGGTCGGGTTTTTCTATTTCGGCCGACAGCCCCCATTTAAAGCGGGTGAGCAGACGCTGTTCCAGACCCGTCATCACAATCGGGGAGCGGTCCGAAGCCAGTACTAACTGTTTACCGGTTCGTTGCAGGTGGTTAAAAATATGGAAAAACGTGTTTTGCGTACCTGTTTTTCCTGCAAATTCCTGAATATCGTCAACAATCAGTACATCGATTGTTTGATAAAAATTCAGGAAATCGTTTGCCGTGTTGTTTCTTACCGCGTCTGTATATTGAATCTGAAATGTGTTGGCTGAAACATACAGTACTCGCTTTTCGGGGTACAATTGTTTTGTCATCACGCCGATGGCGTTTGCCAGGTGCGTTTTTCCCACGCCTGACTGCCCGTATATGAACAGCGGGTTGAAACTTGTTTTCCCCGGATCGTTTGAAATGCTGATACCGGCTGTTCGTGCCAGTTTATTGCTTGCTCCTTCGAGCAGGTTATTGAAACTGTGCGAGAAGTTTAACTGTGGATCCAGTTCGGGCAATTGTTGTTTTTTGTAAGGGCTTGAAAACGTGCTCGGTTTTTTTGCGGGAATATTGTCTTGTTTTGCGCTGGGAATCTGAGTGCCTTTTCCGCTTGTTCTGTCGACGAGAACGCGATATTCCAAACCTGTATCAACTCCTACTATGCGATGGAGGGTCATACGAAGCAGGTCTATATATTTTTCTTCGATATATTCTACGAAAAACTGGCTGGGAACCTGCAGGACGAATATCTTATTTTCATATTGTATGGGTACAATCGGTAAAAACCATGTATTGAAAGAAGATTCGTTAATGTTGTCTTTTATCACGCCGAGACAGCGACCCCACAAAAGTTCATGTTCTTTTTTCATCATTGCATCATCTATAGTAAAGTTGTAGATTGTTAGCCCGAAAACCTTTGTTATTTTGAAGCGATTTTAACAAAAGAGGTGGGTTTTGAGGGTACAAAATTCAAAAGATTTTTCGGGATACACAAATGATTTTTTTTTATGAAAAAGCGGGGATTATTCATCTGTTTTAGTTTCAGAAAGTTGCAAATATTTGTCTGAATAGTAGTTGCTTAGATGATTTTTGCGTTTCTAACTATACTGAAAATGAATGAATTGATGTTTTTTAAGTGTTTCCGATTTTTTTTTTCGGGAAAGAAACAAACTATTTATTTATAAGTGATTTGATCTCTTTCGATTTGAAGTTTTGAACAAAATGAAAATTAATTCTATTTAGAATGACTTTAAATAATATCACTTTTTTTTGTCCTTTCCGAAGAGGGAAAAATGAACGTATTTTTTGGGGTTTTCCTTCAAGTCGATCAGCAGTTTTTCGGCGCTATTTGCCGTATTATTGAGGTTGTCATACAGTTTATTGTCGTTCAGCAACAGTCCGATGGTTCCGTTCGGGTCGTTCATTTTTTCGGTCATTCGGTTCAGGCTGCCGATTGTTTTGTCGATATTCGCAACGGTAGCTTGCAGGTCGATTTCTTTGAGATTTGAGCCGAACTGTCCCAAATCGGCACTCAGTGAATCAACGTTGGTCAGAATATTTGGCACGTCGCGTTGCATAAATGTTTTTAATTGGGACGAGCTGTGGGCGAGGTCTGCCGTCAGCCGGTCAATTGATTTCAGGCTGTTCGACAGGCTTTCGTCTTCCAATAAATTGATCGCTAATCCCAAAATGGAATCAATGTTGTTGATTGCCTGATTGATTTTCGGCAGCAGCGACTGTTGCAATTGTCCCAATAATCCCTCGCTTACCGACGACGGCAATGTGTCGTACGATTTGTGAATATTGTTTGCTGCCGTGTTCGTTTGATTCACCATAATTTCGATTGCTTTTCCTCCCAGCAGTCCGTCGTCAATCAGGTTGATAATCGTTCCGTGAGGCAATTCAATATCTTTCGAGATGGAAATAAGCGCTGTAAATGTTTCTTTTTTTGAAAAATCGTATGTGATTTCATCAACCTGTCCGACTTTATACCCTTTGATGTAGACAGGAGCTGAGGGGATCAGTCCGCCGATGTCTTCGTATGACGCATAGTAATAGTTTACCGGATGGAATATGTTTTTCCCTTTTAAAAAATTCAATGTGAAGTAGAGCAGGAAAATTGCGACAATGGCCATGATTCCGACCTTGACTTCTTTTGTAAGTATTTTTTTCTTCATGTTGTTGTTGAATTATGGTTGTAAATTAAAATTTCGGGATGGGATGGTTCATTTCAATCTATTTAGTGCATCTTTTACGGCGATTTTTTTATCGCCCTGAAATGCGATTATAAAGGCTTCCGGAAATTTGTCCGAAAGTTTTTTCTTTAGCTGATTTATTTTTTCAAACTGTGTTTCTGTGCCTGTCACGTATTTGTACATGCCGTTTTCGAGATAAAAGTCAACATTTTCGAGGCCTTTAAATTCGGCCGCACCTGTTTTCAGTTGTGTTTTTGTGGCAAAAATTTGCAGTTTGAAAACGATTTGTTGAGAGTTATTTGCCGTTTCGGTTGCCTGTTTTGTGTTGTCCGGCGCTGCGGAAGACGAGCCTGTGCCCGACCGTTTACTGTGTCCGCGTTTGTAGGACGAAAAGGCGTTGTAGATTGCTTTTGCCATTTCTTTTTGTCCGCTTTTAGACATTAAATAGCGTTCTTCGTTTTTGTTGGATATGAAGCCTAACTCGATCAGTACGCTCGGACATGCCGAACGGTGAAGTACCCAAAATCCCGCTTGCCGAACGCCCCTGTCGTGTCTTTTTGCATGATGTGCGAATTGCTCCTGAATCAACCGTGCGGTTTCGAGGCTTTGGTCTATGTGTATGTCCTGCATAAATTCAAATATGATATATGAGTCTACCGAGTTGGGGTCAAATCCCTGATATTTTGTTTCGTAATCTTCTTCGAGCAAGATAACGGCATTTTCTTTCATTGCCACCTCCAGGTTGTCTTTTGTTTTGGCCAAACCCAATGTATATGTTTCGGCGCCGTAGGCCGATTGGCTTTTTACCGAATTGGTGTGTATGGAAACGAATAAATCCGCATGGTTTTTATTTGCAATATCTGCGCGTTCTTGTAGCGTGAGATAGTTGTCGGTATTTCTTGTGTAGACTACTTTTACATCGGCATGATTTTTTTTGACCGATTCGCCAAATTCTAACGCGACGGCTAAATTGATGTTTTTTTCTTTGGCGATGCTTCCAATGGCGCCGGGATCTTCTCCGCCGTGTCCGGGGTCGATTACTAAAACGAATTTTTTCTCTTGTGCTCCAAGATTTGATGTGAATGTGGTGAATATGAGAAACGAAAGAGTGTAAAAAAGGAGTCGCTTGATGTGTTTTATATTCATATAATCCCTAAGAATGAATAAGCAGATGATGTAAAAACAAGAAAAACCACTGCAAAATTACTGTTTTTATTACGTTATATCGAGCAATGGCGTTCGTAAATTCTCAAATTTATCATAAAAAAAAATTATTAATAGACCCGAAAATTCTTTTTTGACTAAATTTGCCGCCCATTGATAACATCTTTCGTCAGTTAACTACCGGATGCAAATTTGCCCTAAATTAAATGTGTCTATCGCAATAAGAAGTGTCGCGCTTTTTGTTGCGATGATTTTTAATTTATGGTTGTACTCTCAGGAACCGCAGGTCTCATTACCGGATACAAACCGCATCGGTCAGCCGATCATTCCCGATTCCGTACCGGCGAATCTCAATAACGAACTTGAAATCGAACTGACAGACTCTACTCTGCACATACATCACGCGGATTCCGCTGCCGTGGATTCGATAAAGAAAAAGTCAAACCAAATCGACGATGACATTATATATACAGCGCAGGATTCTGTTGTATTTTTCAGGAATGGAATCGGGATTTTGTATGGTTCGGGAGATGTGACGTATAAAAATATCAATTTGAAGGCCGACTATATCCGCGTAAAAATGGATAGCAGTATGGTATATGCAAAAGGCCGGACGGATACGTTGGGTGTTGTCACGGGTGAGCCTGTTTTTTCGGATGGCGGCTCCGAATATTCTTCAAAGCAGATGACTTATAATCTGCGTTCTAAAAAAGGGTATGTTCGTTCTGCCGTAACGCAGCAGGGTGAAGGTTACATTGTGAGCGAGTATACAAAAAAAATTGATGATGAAATGCTGGCAATTGCCGAAGCGCGTTATTCTACTTGCGACAACCACGACCATCCGCATTTTTACCTCAGTTTGTCCAAAGGAAAGGTGAAGCCCAATTCTTTTGTTGTGACAGGTCCTGCTCATTTGGTGATTGCCGATGTGCCTTTGCCTCTTATCGTCCCTTTTGCCTTTTTCCCGTTTACGAGTAATTATTCTTCGGGGTTGCTGATGCCTTCTTATGCCGACGAACTCTCGCGCGGATTGGGATTGATAAACGGCGGCTATTATTTTGCGATCAATGATTACGTCGACATGGAATTGCGAGGCGACATTTATACAAAAGGAACTTGGGCATTGAACGCAACATCGACTTATCTGAAACGATATAAATTCAGAGGAAATCTGAACGTAAGCTACAGAAATGATGTGACAGGCGAAAAGGGTATGGCCGATTATCGGGAAGCGACCAATTTCAGCGTCCGGTGGTCACATTCGCAGGATCAAAAAGCAAATCCGCTGATGAGTTTTTCTGCCAGCGTCGATTTCTCGACAAGCGGTTATAATCAAAGTAACATCAATAGTTATTATGATCCGAATTTAAATTCAAATAACACAAAAGGGTCGAGTGTAAACATCACCAAACGTTTTGCCAATATTCCCTCGTTGTCCTTATCGGCGAATATGAGCATTAATCAGCGAACAAAAGATTCGACGTTGTCTGTCACCTTACCGAATTTAACAATCTCATACAGCCGGTTCTACCCCTTTAAAAGAAAAAGCGCAATCGGCCCCGAAAAGTGGTACGAAAAAATTTCAATGTCCTATTCCGGTTCATTGGCAAACAGTATCAGCAGCGTAAAAGAACGCGAATTTCTTTCAAAATCATTTATAAAAGATTGGCGAAACGGAATGCAACACCGTATACCGATTTCCGCTTCGTTTACCTTGTTTGATTTTGTCAACATCACGCCTGCCATCAACTATAATTCGCGGTGGTATTTGAGTGAAACAAAACAATCGTGGAACGCTGAAAATAAAGTGGTGGAAAGAGATACCATTCCGGGTTTTAAAAGGGCTTATGATTTCAACATGAGCGTTTCGGCGCAGACAAAGCTGTATGGGATGTACACGATGAAAGACAGTCTTTTCGGGAGGCAGTTGAAGTTGAGGCAGATTCGTCATGTGGTTACACCGTCGATCAGTTTTAGTTACAATCCCGATTTTTCGGATCCGATGTGGGGTTTTTACGATTCATATATGAAAACAAATCCCGACCCTGATAATCCCGCATTGATTTATGGGGAAAGGGTGACTTATTCCAAATATCAGGGGTATCTCTATGGAACGCCGGGAATGGGAAAATCGGGGAGTATTGGTTTTTCGTTGGGCAATAATCTGGAAATGAAACTCCGGAACGATAATGATACTACCGGAAAAGAACCGTTTAAAAAAGTAAGCCTGATAGACAATCTGTCCATCAGTGGCGGCTATAATCTGATAGCGGAGTCATTTAAGTGGTCGAATTTCAATGTTACTTTGAGATTGAAGTTCGGCAGAAATTATTCAATTAACCTTTCGGGGGTATTTGACCCCTACCTGAGAGAGCTAAACAGTTCGAAAACGGGTTTAAATAGAGTTGACAAACTCCGCTGGAATTATGGTAAATTTCCGAAATTTTTAGGGACGGGAACTTCTTTATCCTATACATTTAATAACGATACATTCAAAAAACTTTTTGGACGAGGGGATACCAAAACAAATAATAATCAGGGAAATGATGACGGTACAAATGAAGAAAACGAAGATATGTCCGGCGATGACCCGATGCAGGGTGGCTCGCCAAACAATAATAAAGAGTCCGGCGCCAGTGAATTTGATAATGAAGGTTACGAAAAAATTAAAATCCCCTGGAGTATTAGTGTGAATTATTCTATTCGGTATGAGGAAAACAGCACGCAGGATGGAATTGATTTTGACCGATTGGAATACAAAATGCATTTCAAACATAATTTAAGCCTTTCGGCCAACTTGTCGCTGACAAGCAATTGGAAACTATCGGGAAATACAACCTATGATTTTGAAGCCAAGCAGTTCACATATACCAATGTGAATGTCACCCGGAGCCTGCATTGTTGGACTATGACTGCCGGTTTCGTGCCTTTCGGCAAATTTAAAACATATCACTTCCGTATCGGAGTTAATGCCAGTATGCTACAGGATTTGAAATACGAAAAGAGAAGCGATCCGCTTATGTCCAATAATGTAGTATGGTACTAAATTTAACTGTCACCGTCAATAAAAATAATTCCAACTCTTACACCGAGAACCCGCAAGGTTACACCGAGAACCTGCCAACTTACACCGAGAACCTGGTAACTTACACCGAGAACCTGGTAACTTACACCGAGAACCTGCCAACTTACACCGAGAACCTGCCAACTTACACCGAGAACCTGGTAACTTACACCGAGAACCTGGTAACTTACACCGAGAACCTGCCAACTTACTGCGAGAACCCGCTATCCGAACCTTGATTTTCCGGATTTTCCGGATTATAGGATTACTCTGATTTTGTTGTGTTTTTCCGTCTCTCACCCCGAGAAGAGGAAAGTCTGCACTGTCTGTCTAATCACTAAACACTAATCACTAAT
>JAIRTG010000213.1 GCA_031255055.1 Prevotellaceae bacterium | reverse complement strand
GTGTTTATGGAGGGAATGACAGGCCGTTTGTTCCGCGAGTTCAGCATCGTTATTTCGGGCGCCGTCATCATCTCATCGTTTGTGGCGCTCACATTCACTCCAATGCTCTCGACCAAACTGTTGAAAAAACGTGAGCAACAAAACTGGCTGTACCGGAAAACCGAACCGTTTTTTGTCTTCCTGAACAGGATATATAAAACAGGCCTCGACTTTTTCTTGTCTCACAAATACATCGTTATCCCGATTATTGGGCTTACACTGATACTTGTTGTTGTGCTGATAGGTATTATTCCGTCGGAAATGGCGCCCTTGGAAGACCGTTCGCAGGTAATCATACGGGCAACCGCGCCCGAAGGAGCCACTTTTGAATATATCCGCGACTATAACGACAAAATAGCACACATTGCCGACTCGGTCGTAGATGAAAGGGAAGCCATTATCGCAATGGTGCGGTCAAGTTGGAGCAATGTAAGGGTATTGCTTCCCGATATTAGGGAAAGAAAAAGGAGTCAGATGGAAATTGCAGCCGAATTGTCGAACGCGGTAAGGAGCGAAACCGAAGCGCGATCGTTTGTGCAACAACAATCAACGTTTGGAGGACGCGGCGGTATGCCTGTGCAATATGTACTACAGGCTCCGAATATCGACAAGCTCGAAGAATACATCCCCGTTTTTATGGATAAAGTGAACGCCAGCCCTCAATTTCAAATGGCCGACGTCAATCTAAAATTTACAAAACCCGAAACACGTGTCATCATCGACAGGGATAAAGCAGCCTTGCTCGGAGTGAGTACAAGGGACATCGGACAGACACTGCAATATGCACTGAGCGGACAACGTATGGGCTATTTTTACATGAACGGAAAACAGTACCAGATTTTAGGCGAAATAAACCGTCAGCAGCGCAATACGCCGCTTGATTTGCGTACCATTTATGTAAAAAATGCCAAAGGAGAAATGATTCAGTTGGACAATCTGGTTCGTCTGCTGGAGGACGTCGCACCGCCCCAATTGTACCGGTACGACAGGTTTACATCGGCAACAGTTTCTGCGGGCCTGGCGCCCGGATATACAATCGGCGACGGCTTGGAACGAATGGACGAAATTGCCGAAGAAGCGCTCGATGAGACATTTAGAACAGCGCTGACAGGCGAATCGAAAGAATTTCGCGAAAGTTCTTCGAGCCTTTTCTTCGCCTTCGGGCTTGCACTGGTGCTAATCGTGCTGATTCTGGCGGCGCAGTTCGAAAGTTTTAAAGACCCGTTTGTTATCATGTTTACCGTTCCGCTGGCCGTTGCAGGGGCGTTTATATTTATGTACGCTTTTGACGTCACCATGAATATTTACAGCCAAATTGGTATCATTATGCTTATCGGGCTTGTTGCGAAGAACGGTATTCTTATTGTGGAATTTGCAAATCAACGCCAAGACGACGGACTGTCCAAATTGGAAGCTGTCCGCACGGCAGCAGCACAGCGTTTTCGCCCGATTTTGATGACCAGCCTCTCAACCATTCTCGGACTGATACCGCTGGCGATGGCATCCGCCGAAGGCGCAAACGGAAGAATAGCTATGGGAATTTCCGTCATCGGCGGCATGTTGATTTCTACCATTTTTACGCTTTTTGTCATTCCGGTGATGTACGTCTATATTTCGACCGAAAGAAAAAACAAAAAAATAGCAGAGTAAACATTTATTGTTTTTTGTATTTTTGCCGAAAATTACAAAGAAAAACCGGAACAAATGCGTATTGATATAATTTCCGCCGTACCCGAATTATTGGAGAGCCCTCTGAATCATTCTATCATAAAGCGGGCGAAAGATAAACAAATCGTTGATATTAACGTACATAATATCAGGGATTATTCGACCGACAAACACCGGCGAATTGATGATTACGCATTCGGATTCAACGCCGGCATGGTGTTGCAAATTGAGCCTATCGACAGGCTGATAACACAATTGAAAAGCGAGCGTAACTACGATGAGATTATTTACACCTCGCCAGATGGAGAAAAGTTTACGCAAAAAACCGCCAACCGCTATTCGCTGCTCAAAAACATGATCATCCTCTGCGGACATTACAAAGGAATCGACCAGCGGATAAGAGAACATTTGATTACAACAGAAATTTCGGTGGGCGATTTTGTACTGACGGGCGGCGAACTGCCCGCGGCAATCATCACCGACGCCATTGTACGCCTTATTCCGGGCGCTATTAGCGACGAAACTTCGGCTTTGTCCGACTCTTTTCAAGATAATCTGCTGGCCCCTCCCGTTTATACGCGCCCGTCGGACTACAAGGGTTGGAAAGTACCCGACATTTTACTGTCTGGACATCAGGCAAAAATAGAGGAATGGCTACACCAACAATCAGTGGAGCGTACAAAATTGCTCCGGCCCGATTTATTGAATGATGAGTGATTTCAATTTCTCGACAAGTTACATGCGTGTATAAGTGGGAAGTGGAATATTCAAAGACGAAATCCGTATCTTTTCCTCTATAAATCCCAACCCCAGTGTATCTGTCCCCTATCCTAATCGTTGCGTCAGCAACGAAAAGTAAAAAAAAGAGGATTAGAGGCAAAAGAACATCCTGGAAGCGTTTTTTCGATCGCTCCCTGCCCATAAGTTTATTAAGATACTTTCCTCTACGAGCTTTCCTGTCTCACACGCGCTTTCATTACCGACAGTGCTTATTGTTCATTTTGCAAACA
>JAIRTG010000065.1 GCA_031255055.1 Prevotellaceae bacterium | reverse complement strand
CATCAACCATTGAGTTTTGTTCTTTTTGTTTAACGATACAAAGAACCGGATTTATTTCCGTAACTCAATGGTTTTCCTGTTTTTAATCCTTAACTGAATGACATTGCCCTCTGCGGGGCGCTGCCCCGCTGAGGGGGTAGCGGAAGACCGCGCAGCGGGCTGAAGCGAGGGGGAGACTTCCCCCCCTAAATCTCTTTCTCTTTCTCTCTCTTCAAGGAAGACGCCTACGGCGGATTGTAGCGAGGGGGAGACTCCCCCTCCTAAATATTTCTTCTCGCTGTATACCTATCTGTGGCAAACAGGCGGACGCCGGACGTAGAACCCGGACGGACTATACAAACGGTTGATTTGTGTCAAAAAACACATCGAATTATCAGAAGATAGCGTATTAAAACGTCAATCCGAATTTGAATATCCGGAAAGATAAATACATTGTAATCGTTTTGAAATAGATTTGTCTTTGGCGGAAATCATACAATTAGTTCTATTTTTTCCCCTTACTTTTGCGCCGAATTTTTTTAATAATACGTTACACTAAATTTTTTTTATTATGAGAAAATCCCTATTTACTTTAGGAGTATTGTTTTTAACTGTTTCTGTTGCAGCTCAGAACAGAAATGAACGTGATCTTACATCAAGCGGTTCAGCCCGTCTCGGAAGTGTCGCAAATACGGCCAATACCGTGAACTGGGCGATTATGAAAGGTAATTTTGTTGCTCCCGACATCAATGGAAATGTACATGATCTGCAGGCTTATTTAGACGCCGGAAAAACGGTTGTTATCGACTATTCGACTGTTTGGTCGCAATCGTGTTGGGAATTACACAAAAGCGGTATGCTCGATAAATTGCACAATGATTATGGCCCCAACGGTACCGGCGAAATCGTTGTGTTGTGGATAGAAATCGACTATGATACCACTGTCGGTAATATCAGGGGCGATGGCGGTAATAATTCGTGCGGCGACTGGACGAATGGCGGTAAATGGCCGGTGCCGATCATCAATGATGTTCCCGAACGGCTTTGTCTGGAGCCTTTGGGCGAATTATACGAAAATTTTGTTCCCACTGTCTTTCTGGTATGCCCCAACGGAACTTATCGCGAGATTACTACTGAAATTCAACGCGCTAACGGAGCCGATCTTGTATATGCGTTACTCGGCGACTGCCCTGTTAATACTTCCTTGCCTGTTGTGTCTCCGTTGGACGGCGTCGCGAAAAATTATCCTGCAAGGGAAAATAAATTCAGGGCGTCCTTTTTCAGTTTAAGCGATGCTACCGCTACTTTGACGTTCAAGGACGGTACGCCGGGCAATGTAACCTGGACGGCGCAGGGCGGAACGAAAACTACAGCTACTACAAATGCTGTGATTGCTACGTGGCCGAAAGCAGGAACGTATGATATAAAATTGGAGGTGACGAACGCCAACGGAACGGCTGAAAAAACGCAGACGATTGAAATAGTGAATGTCCCGGAAGGCTTGGATGATAGAACGATTGATTTTGAAACAATCCTGCTTGGAGGCGATTTCGCTACGGATTTGTTCCCGCACAATTGGATATGTGTGGATAAAGATAGTGGCAATGTGTATGATTCTTACAGGGAACGGGGGGTGGCCGGGCCATCCTCGTTCGTAGTTGTTGATAAAAGAGTTGTTAGATCCGATTTGGTTCGTTATATCGAGCCGTACGAAGGAAACAAATGTGCAATGTCGATGGCCAATTGTAACGATGTTACAAACAATGACTGGCTCATCTCTCCGAAAATGCAATTGGGCGGCGAATCGAGCATGAGCCTCTATGTCAGAAGCGGATTGGAATATGCCGGAGAAGAAGAATATCAAATTGCGGTGTCGACTACCGATCAGGATCCGGCTTCATTCACGGTTATCGGCGGAAAAAGAACCGCGCCTTTTGAATGGACACAAGTGAATGTTGATTTGTCGGCCTATAACAATCGGGAAGTATATCTTGCGATAAATAATGTGGGATTCAATCATTTTACTTTTTTGGTCGACAATATCGAGATAAAAACAAAAAATGCCAGCTCGGTCAACAGGCTCTTGAGCGACCAATTCGACATCTATCCGAATCCGGCCAAAAATAGGGTGCATATCAATTGCCCCGACTTGTCCGATATACAACTTTTCAATATACAGGGCAAAGAAGTGATGAGCGTAACGGCCAATTCGGAACAGGCAACTGTCGATGTTTCCAATCTGCCCGAAGGACACTATTTGGTGAGAGTGACGACTAAAGAAAATAAATTCGGTACAAAAAAAATAACCGTTGTCAAAGAGTAGGAGCGGGTGTGAAATGGCATGAGTGCTATTTTACGGACGGCTATGGTTCACTGATGAAAGAAACCGTCGGAGGGGATTTGCTTCCGGCGGTTTTACTTTGCTGGTTGGTGGCGGTTTAGCTTCTTCCTCTGTCGAGTGAGCTGAAGATATGGCTGTATTGTGAAAAATCCCGATGAGCGTCGGGATTTTTTATAATAACATACGGCAATCAAATCGTTAATAAAATACCGGATAAACGATCGGTCGCGTTACCCATTTGCCTCTCCAGACGTCGAATTCCCTTTCGGCGCCCATCATGATGCCCCATTTGTCGGTCACTTTTATTTCGACGGCGCCGCCGTATGATGTCTGTGGGTACATCGCACTGAAAGGGGTTGGCGTATTGTTGAACGAATAATTGCCGAAGGTATGCAGTTTGATTCTGTCGTTCACCAGAAAAGAAGCGTTTCCCTGTAGGCCGGCATCGTTGATAAATGCGTTGTTTAGGGTGTATTTCCCACCATACAGGCCGCCGGAAACGGTGAACTTTTCGCCCAAACGGACATTGTACATCCCCGAAGCGATGTTGATGCCTCCCAAGCCGATGTATTCCTGCTGCGAACGTGAGGTCGAAAACCAACTGTAGTCGTTTATCGGATAACGGTTGTATAAATTGAAATTTATGTCGTATGGCAGATATGTATGTAGCGGCTCTATCTCTATCGGTATCGGCGGAGGAAGCTGTATGTTATCCAACCGTTGAAAAGCGTAGGGCGATATGCGGTCGTTTTGCCGATAATCGGTATTCGAACTGTTGTTGAAACGAAAATCCGGTTGAAAATTTATTTCGGGAAATGAATGTTGAAAAGCCGGTGTCAGTCCTGTTTCGAGCGATATGTTGGGCAGTCTGACAGTGTCTTTCACGACCATTTCCTGCGAATAACCACAAAGGCCGAACAAGAGTGCGAACTGTATAAATGTGATCTTTTTCATAAGCTGATTTGGAAATTGTTTGATATCTAAAAATATGGATTGTTTGGAGGAGGGAGACTATTTTCTCTTTTCAAATTCTAAGTCTATCCGTCCTAAGAAAATGCCGCTTTTGCCCATCTGGGCAATGATTATTTCTCGGTTTTTTGCATTTTTTACATGTAAATCGCTGATGTGCTGATGTGAATGGCCGCCAATGATGATGTCGATAAATTCCGATTGCGAAGCTAAAGCGTAATCGTTGATGTTTTTACTGTTCTTGTCAGACCCCAAGTGGGAAAGGCAAACAATCAAATCGCACTCTTCCTCTTCTTTCAGATAACGGGCCGTTTGATTGGCGGCGGTAACAGGGTCGTTGTACGTCATTCCTTTATAATTGTTTTCCATAACAAGCCCTTTCGGATCTACTCCAAGCCCGAATACGCCTATCTTCAAGCCCGCTTTTTCGAGAACGATATATGGATTCACGCTATCGCCAATCGGCGTGTTTGAAAAGTCGTAGTTTACATTCACAATCGGAAACCGACATGACTTTATAATATTGGCTAAAGAATCCAGACCGTTATCAAATTCGTGATTACCGATCGTTCCGGCGTCGTATTTCATTTTGTTCATTGCGTCGGTTTCGACGTATCCCCGGTACAGATTGAAATACGGTGTACCTTGCAAAAAATCGCCCGCATCAAACAGTAACACGTTTTCTTCTTCGTGGCGTATTTTTTCGATGACGCCCATTCTTCTGGCATATCCGCCCATGTCGGGATGTCTTGATGCGTTTTTCTCCAACGGTTCAACTTGACTGTGTGTGTCGTTTGTATGCAGTATTGTCAGTTTTATTTTTTCCTGTGCCGAAATGCAGGCAGCGATGGAGAGTGTCAGGATGATAAAATATATTTTCTTCATATTATTTTAGGTAGATACGGTTGTCGAGTTTTGAGGTGATTTGATTTCCTTTTTGTGTTTCGTTGTTGATGTGTTGAATCAGAATATCTCTGAGTTTCTTTCCTGTTTCAACTCTTTTTTCTTGCATACTCAGTTGTATCATGCCGTCGTTTCCACCCGCCAGATAATCATTGACGGCAATCGAATAGTTTTTTTCTCTGTCTATTGGCTGTCCGTTTATTTCGATGTCGACCGCCTTTCCGTTTTCGATTCCCATTTTGATGCCCGAAACGCCTTCTCCGTTGATTGATGCGAAAAATTGACATAAATCATCCAGATTACTGCCGGTGATCCAAACGATGACCAGTTCATTTTCAAACGGCATCAACTCAAAAATTTTTCTTTTGGTAATATCTCCATGAGGGATTTCGGCTCTCAATCCGCCGTAGTTTACAATGCCGATGTTGACTTCTTCGCCAAGAAATGTACTTGCCGCGTCGCGATAAACATCGGCCGAAAAGTTGGAAAGTAGACATTCGGGTTTTTTGATGGTCATCGCTTCGGGCGCATAACCGATTACCTGACTGAGCTGACTGTCCAAATCGGCCTTTATGGGTTCCAGTAACGCGATATAGTCTTTATCGGCAATCGCATCCGTCGATGCGTCAATGGGAATACTGCTCAGGTTGCTTTCTGTGATTATCCACTTGCCGGTGTTGCAGGATACTACCGACAATGTGAGCAGAAATAGAAAAATGATTTTTTTGATGTTCATATTGTGTATTTTTTAATCCGGCATAAAAATACAAAAAAATACATACATGCCGCGGAATCATCTGTCGGAATTGAGGTAGAGGAAAAGCAAAATAGCAGGTTTTTTTCCATAAATGGATAAAAAAACCCGCATAATTTTGCCGGAGAAGATAAAAATACCTCCTTTTGCTATTGATTGCGAGGCGCAGGAAAGCCTTATCACAGGCGACTCTTTAACAGTTGTAGCAGTTGACCGGTACGAATTATCACGCCTTCATACACCAAATGATAAGGTGAATCGAAAAACAGGGAATCGGGATAGACGGATTCCTGCGG
>JAIRTG010000041.1 GCA_031255055.1 Prevotellaceae bacterium | reverse complement strand
CGTTCAACACGTCGGTTTCGGCGTTTATGATTTGTGTGAACGAGTTGTACGCCCTGAAATGCAGTAAAAAAGCAATTCTTGAGCCGTTTACCGTTATTCTGGCTCCTTTTGCCCCGCATGTTGCCGAAGAAATGTACCGGCTGTTGGGAAATACAACGAGTGTCTACAATGCAACATTCCCGGAATATAACGAAGCGTATCTGGTCGAATCGACCGTAAAATATGCGGTCTCATTCAACGGGAAAGTACGTTTTACGCTGGAACTTCCGGCGGATACGGACAAAGAAGACGTTGAAAAAACGGTTTTGACAAATGAACAAACCGTTAAATATACGGACGGAAAAGCGCCGAAGAAAGTAATCGTTGTCCCGAAAAAAATCGTGAACATTGTTATTTAAAAACTAACCCATTCAGCATCTATCATTAATTATGACAAAAAATAAGCCTGCTTATTATTTAAGCAAATTTTATTGGAAAGACTATCTCAACATTACATTGGGATTGATTTTATATGCCGTCGGCCTGATTGGTTTTATCAAACCCGTGGGTATTGTGACGGGCGGACTTGCCGGCGTCGGACTGTTGGTTGAATACGGCACTTTCGGGAAAATTCCCCTGCAAACAACCTATTTCGCGGTAAACTTAATTTTATTGCTTAGCGCACTTAAAATATTAGGATTTAAGTTTTTGATTAAAACCATCTATGGCGTCGGCGTAATGACGATTTTACTTTCCGTATTGCAAAAAATCATTACGACTCCGATCATTGATGACGAACCTCTGATGTCGGCGATTATCGGCGCAATGATGTGCGGTGCAGGCATCGGGTTTGTGTTTAATGCTAACGGAAGCACAGGAGGAACCGATATTGTTGTAGCCATTATCAATAAATACAAAAATATCGCTTTCGGACGCGGTATGCTGTTCATCGACTTTGTCATTATCAGTTGTTCGTATTTTGTGTTTAAAGACTTTCACAAAATCGTTCACGGACTTATTGTGATGGGAGTGATGACCTATACCATCGACATGGTTATTAACGGATTTCGTCAATCGGTTCAGTTTTTCATCTTTTCAAAAAAGCACGACCGAATTGCCGATGCAATCATATCGCAATTGGGAAGAGGCTGTACGGTGCTCGACGGAACAGGATGGTACACTCAAGAAACATCGAAAGTCATCGTATTACTGGCGCGTCGAAACGAAGGAGCGGTTATTTTCCGGCTGGTACAGTCGATCGACGAAAGCGCGTTTATCTCTCAAAGTGTCGTTCGAGGCGTTTGGGGACGAGGATTTGAACCGATAAAAGTCGCCAAGTCACCAAAACCATCGAAAAAAGAGGCGAATACAACCAACTAACGCCCTTTATAAACCAACCTTTATCAGTAATTTCCCATCATCAGGATTTCGGGCGGATGTCCGGCAAACCGAAAGAAACGATGTTCGGAGCAGCAGCTTGAAGTTCGGTCGACCACCGAACAACAAGCTGTTCCGCTTTCAAAAAACAACTAAAAAGATGAATGTACTGTTTATCGCATCGTGGTATCCGACAAATGTCAATCCGAATTTCGGCATATTTATTAAAGAACATGCCAAGGCAATAAATACGACCGGCAACAGCATCGTTGTGCTGGCGCTTGTCATTCATCGCGACAAATCGTTTTTCAGGAAAAAAACGACTGATATTATCGACGAAAACGGCGTTAGAACAATCCGGATGGAAGTTTTTACACGATTCCGGGATATTGTTTATCATTTTATGCCGTTGCAATACCGGATTTTGAGGAAGCAATATAAAAAGACGCTTTCAACATCATTTGAGCCGGATGTGATACACTCGAATGTTGTTTTTCCCGCCGGAATCATCGGGGACAGGCTTGCCCGGGAACTACGAAAAAAACATATCATAAGCGAACACTGGTCGGGAATCGAACGATTTGCAAAAATACCTTTGCTTGCGAAACAGGGATACAGGGCCTACAAAAATGCCGATAAAATACTGCCTGTATCCGATTTTTTGAAAAGCAACATCCGGAAAGCATTTCCGGGACTATCCGAGAAAAGTTTCCATATTGTCCCGAATGTTATCGAAAGTCGTTTTTTTCACTACAAAGAAGACGGGAATCATCCTGACGAAATCCGGCTTTGCGCTGTTGCCGGCTGGAATCGCACAAAAAATCAGGCAAAGCAACCCGAACTGCTTATTGATGCCATCGCCTGTTTTCAGGAGAAAAACAGGACAGGGAAATCAATCTGTTTAACGCTCGTGGGCGACGGCGATAAAGCGGAAGACTTGAAAAAACGCTGTCGGGAAAAGCATGTCAACGTGCGTTTCACGGGATTTCTACCAAAGCAGGCACTTGGCAAAGAGCTTCAAAGGAGCGATTTTTTAGTACATGCCACGAAAATCGAAACATTTGGAGTTGTCGTTGCCGAAGCGCTTTTGTGCGGTACACCTGTGATTTGCTCGAATGTCGGGGCGCTGCCCGAATTTATCAATGAAAGCAACGGCATATTGTGCGAGAACACCACCGAAAGCTGGGTCGAAGCATTCATGAAAGCTTTCGCCACGTCATACGACCATAAAAAAATAGCCGAAGAATTTGTAAACAGATACGCTCTCGAAACAATCGGCAAACTCATTGACGAAGTATATCATCCAATGTCATTAGTGTTTAGTGACGATCGTGATTAAACACCAAGAAGAGAAAGAGAATTAGGGGGGGGAAGTCTCCCCCTCGCTTCAGCCCGCTGCGCGGTCTTCCGCTACCCCCTCTGCGGGGCGCTGCCCCGCAACGCCCCGTAAGACAGTGTTTATAGTGATTAGTGTTTAGTGATTAGTGTTTAGTGATTAGTGATTAGCGATTAGTGATTAGTGATTAGCGATTAGTGATTAGTGATTAGTGATTAGCGATTAGTGATTAGCGATTAGTGATTAGCGATTAGTGATTAAACATGGCGAACGTAGCGGTACATTCAAACATGACGTAGTGGTACGTTTTATGGGTAGGTCGTTTGAAACGACATCTCTTCTTCAGGGGCTGACTAAGAAGCCTCAAAAAAGCAAATTTTACCCCACTCACAGAGCTTATAGACAGGATATTTTGGGAAATACCGACTTTTCAGTCAGCCCCAGGGCGCGTTTCGTTGCACGCCCCCGAGCGTCTCTCGGATCACGATCCGCATCTCTCGGATCATGATCCGCGTCTCTCGGATCACGATCCGCGTCTCTCGGATCACGATCCGCGTCTCTCGGATCACGATCCGCGTCTCTCGGATCACGATCCGCGTCGTGGCAAACTACTAATCACTAAAGATTCATCACTATAATCACTGTCTTACGGGGCGTTGCGGGGCGGAGCCCCGCAGAGGGGGTAGCGGAAGACCGCGTAGCGGGCTGAAGCGAGGGGGAGACTTCCCCCCCCTAATTCTCTTTCTCTTTCCGGAAGAAAGATGCCTACGACCGAAAGAGCTATTTAATCCGTTGTCGGATGCGGCCGTTACGGGCGACAGTCACTCGTCACCGGTCGCTAATCGAAATAAATCGTATCTTTGTGGAGTAAAATTTATATAATTCATGTCGAAACAAGGAAATATTATTATCAAAAAAGCCCGTGTCCACAATCTTAAAGATGTTGATGTGGAAATTCCGCGCGGCAAACTCGTTGTCATAACAGGACTTTCGGGTTCGGGAAAATCATCACTGGCTTTTGATACGCTTTATGCCGAAGGTCAAAGACGGTATGTCGAAAGCTTGTCGTCCTACGCCCGCCAGTTTTTGGGACGTATGAGTAAGCCGGAAGTCGATTATATCAAAGGGATTCCTCCCGCCATCGCCATCGAGCAGCGGGTGAATATCAGAAATCCGCGCTCGACGGTTGGTACTTCAACCGAAATCTATGAGTACCTCAAACTGCTGTATGCGCGTGTCGGGAAAACATATTCTCCGATTTCGGGCGAAATTGTCAAAAAACAGGAAGTTGAAGATGTTGTCGACAAAGCGCTGTCGTATCCCGAAGGCACAAAGCTGGCTGTACTTGCTCCGGTGACCCTGTCCGACAATAAAACAATGACGGAACAATTGAAAACGCTTCAACAACAAGGTTTCAGCCGCGTGGAAATCGACGGAAAAACCTGTCGTATCGAGGAAATAACGGAAGAAATGAAAAAAAAGAGTTCTTCCGTTTTTTTGATGATCGACCGCCTGACTGTCGACAACGATCAACAAACCGTCAGCCGATTGACCGACTCTGTTGAAACGGCATTTTCGGAAGGAAACAGTTCCTGTATCCTTCAAGTGTATGAGGGTAAAGAGGCGCATATTTTTCGTTTTTCAAAAAACTTTGAAGCCGACGGAATGGCATTTGAAACGCCGTCGATCCATTTATTCGGTTTTAACAATCCGCTCGGCGCCTGTCCCGTGTGCGAGGGTTTCGGGAAAACAATCGGCATCGACGAACATCTTGTCATCCCGAACAAACAATTGTCGGTCTATGAAGGTGCCGTCGTGCCATGGCGCAGCGAAGGAATGAGTGAATGGAAAAACAGATTTATCAGGATGGCCGACGAGTTTAATTTTCCGATACATAAACCGATTTGTAAACTCACCGAGACAGAGTACCGGCTGCTTTGGAAAGGAAACGGATGTCTTGAAGGAATAGATGCGTTTTTCAAATTTCTGGAGGAACATCAGTACAAAATTCAATACAGGGTGATGCTGGCGCGTTATAAGGGGAAAACAGTTTGTCCGTCGTGTGGCGGAAGCCGGCTGAAAAAAGAAGCCGAATACGTGAAAATAGCCGGAAAGTCGATTGGCGAACTCGTTCTGACACCGATTGACCGCCTGCGTGATTTTTTTGATGCCGTCCGGCTCGACCAACAGGATCTGGCCGTTGCAAAGCGACTGCTGATTGAAATAAAAAACAGACTCCATTTCTTGACAAACGTCGGTTTGGGTTATTTGACGCTCAACCGGTTGTCGAGTACACTGTCGGGCGGCGAAAGTCAGCGGATAAACCTTGTAACATCGTTGGGCAGCAGTCTGGTCGGCTCTCTGTATATTTTGGACGAACCGAGTATCGGGCTTCATGCCCGCGACACACATTTGCTGATAGGAATATTGAAACAGTTGCGCGATTTGGGAAATACGGTTGTCGTTGTTGAGCACGATGAAGAAATTATGCGTTCGGCGGACTATCTCATAGACATAGGGCCGGAGGCCGGACGTTTGGGGGGCGAAATTGTTTTCCAGGGGACGATTGATGCGTCGGAAAAACCATCACCAAAAGCGCTGTCGCCCGCTACCGAAAAATCATATACGCTGAAATACCTGTTGGGAAGCGAAACAATACCCGTCCCGGCAACGCGGAGAAAATGGAACAATTATATCGAAATAACCGGTGCATGTGAAAACAACCTGAAAAATATCGACGTCAAATTTCCACTGAATGTAATGACGGTAGTTACCGGCGTGAGCGGTTCGGGAAAATCTTCGCTGGTACGCAACCTCTTTTATCCGGCGTTGAAAAAATACTACGGCCTCAGCGTCGACTACATCGGACGGTTCGACGCCCTGAAAGGAAGTATGAATCTGGTGGTCGGCGTCGAATTTGTCGACCAGAACCCGATAGGAAAATCGAGTCGCTCCAACCCTGTGACGTACATAAAGGCATACGATGAAATAAGAAAATTGTTTGCCGACCAACAGCTTTCCAAGCAACTGGGCTATTCTCCCGCCTTTTTTTCGTTCAACACCGACGGCGGTCGTTGCGAAGAATGTTGCGGAGAAGGAACCATAACCGTCGAAATGCAATTTATGGCCGACCTGACGCTCGAATGTGAACACTGTCGCGGGAAACGATTCAAGCCCGATATACTGGAGGTCACCTATCGGGGAGCAAACATTTTCGACGTACTGGAAATGACGGTCAATCAAGCCATCGCGTTTTTTTCGGAGAAAAAAGGCGCTACCGAAAAACGGATCATAAAACGATTAAAACCCCTGCAAGACGTTGGCATCGGCTATGTGAAACTCGGACAATCGTCGAGTACGCTTTCGGGCGGTGAAAGTCAGCGCGTCAAACTGGCTTCGATTCTGACGCATGACAAACCCGAACCGACCATCTTCATTTTCGACGAGCCGACAACCGGACTGCATTTTCACGATATAAAAACACTGCTCCGCGCTTTTGACGCCCTGCTGGAAAAAGGACATACGGTGGTCATTATCGAACACAATCCCGAAGTCATAAAATGCGCCGATCATCTTATCGACGTCGGCCCCGAAGGCGGCGAAACGGGCGGACAACTCGTCTTTGCCGGCACTCCCGAAGAACTGATCAAATCAACAAAATCACACACGGCGCGTTTCCTTGCAGACAAAATAAAAGGAACATAAAGGAGAAATCTCCCTTTCGTTTCAGCCCGCTTCGGTGTCTTCCTTCAAGAGAGATAAAGAGAAAATTTAGGAGGGGGGGGAAGTCTCCCCCTCGCTTCAGCCCGCCTGCGGCGGTCTTCCGCTACCCCCTCTGCGGGGCGCTGCCCCGCAACGCCCCGTAAGACAGTGATTAAATAGTGTTTAGTGATTAG
>JAIRTG010000010.1 GCA_031255055.1 Prevotellaceae bacterium | reverse complement strand
CCAGGAATGTTGGGCTGGAACATGCAAAGGGAAAATGGTTGCTGTTTGCCGACGCCGATGATTTTTTCCACATTGATAAATTTCAAATACTTGATCAATTTCAACAAAGTTCATCAGATATCATTTATATGAGAGTAGACAGTGTTTATTCCGACACTTTAGAAAAAGCTAAAAGAGGCAGGTACATTGATTTATGGATCAATAGCTATTTGAAGACAAATGATGATTCAGAGTTGAGATATAGATGCTACGTTACCTGGGGAAAAATGATAAAAAAATCACTCGTAGATAAATATAATCTTCGTTTTGATGAAACTTATGTGGCTAATGATATGATGTTTAGCATTAAAACAGGATTTTGTGCGAATGAAGTTAGTGTTATTAACGAGATTATTTATTGTGTAACTATGAGATATGACAGTTTAACCTATGGTAGTACAGGTTATTCAGCATCATTATGTCGATATAAGGTTGCATTGAATGTAAACGCTTTTTTAAGGAAAATAAATAAAAAACAATACCAATGTTCTTTAATTAGGCAAGCTCTTAGATTATTTAAGTATGGAATAAAATCATTCATCGAAGTTATGCAATTGGCTAAAGCGGCTAATATGAATATATTGACCGGGTTTTCCTTGAGTAGATTTATTCGGTCTAGATTGTTTTCCTTATATCCCTCTCTTTTCAAATTCAAACATAAATAGAATTAAGACTTATTATTTCAATAGAAATTTCATACTTATATGCAACCGGATTTATGGGAGTGCAAGTCTTATTTTTTGTTGATTTTCTAAACAAAACAACCTCACTATAGACCATAATTAAAAGTGATTTGGAACGTTATTTTTTCAATCATCATTCCACACAAAAACAGTCCGGATTTGTTGCATCATTGTTTAAATTTTATTCCTCGCAGGGAAGATATTCAAACCATTGTGACGGACGACAACAGTGATGAAAACAAAGTAGATTTCAGCACATTTTCCGTCTTCTATGTTTGCTTGGAAAAGCGATTCTCTTTTTCGATAATTCCTGTGTCTAAAAGATGTGGAAACAACAAAATTTGAGGAAAAATGAAGAAAGTTTCAATAATAATACCCGTCTACAATGTTGAGCCGTACGTGGAACGGTGTCTGTTATCGGCGCTGAATCAGACCCACAGTAACATGGAAATCATACTGGTTGACGATTGCGGACAGGATAACAGCATGGAGGTCGCAAACCGAATAGTAAAAGGACATAAGAATGGCAATAAGGTCAGGATGCTGAAACATCGGCAGAACAGAGGACTTTCGGCGGCGCGGAATACCGGCATAGATGCGGTGACCGGCGATTATGTATATTTCCTGGACAGCGACGATGAATTGTTTAACAATACGGCTATTGCCCGTTTGATGGAAATCGTCGATAATTACGATGTCGTGATTGGAGGTGTGGTCACCGGCGACGGCAACGATTATGACAAGAATAAAGATTTGACACTGAAAGGGAAAAACGCGGTAATGGATTCATATTTTAAACGCGAAATCCATACCATGGCATGGAACAAACTTGTTAATTCGGAGTTTCTGTTAAACAACATGTTATACTTCAAGGAAGATTTGATACATGAAGATGAATTGTGGACGTTCCAACTTGTCACCCGCGCAAACAACATCAGGATAGTGAATTGGCCTTCCTACATTTATCATATAAGAGCAAACACGCTGAGTACCAATTTCACATTAAAAAACATAGAACATCTCTTATACACTTATACCTTTATGCAAAAGCAGGTCAAAGACAACTATTCAAACAGTCCGTTTGCAGTCAGCTACCTGTTGCGTTTTATTTTCAGGCGAGCCGTTTCGGCGGTGCGGGTATGCCGATGTTCCTGTTCGGATTACAAGCGTTTAATCAAATTCGACCATTCCATCAACTGCCATTTTTCAAAACTGGAAAATAAGCACAAAATGAAATACCTGTTTTTTCTATTGCCGGTAAAACTGCAATATTCACTGTTAAAAATTGGCAATTTCTTTCGGAGATCATCACGCGATTAACCTCAGTCCGAATCGGGATTCGCCGCCGGCAGAGGAAAAAAATCCCGCCGGAATTTTCATAGTGATACAAGAAAATTTCCTTCACTATGGATTTTTTTTTGCGTCCTTACGGAAATTTTTTTGCGTCCTTACGGAAATTTTCTTGCGTCCTTACGGAAATTTTCCTGCGTCCTTACGGAAATTTTCCTGCGTCCTTACGGAAATTTTCTTGCGTCCTTATGAAAATTTTCTTGCGTCCTTACGATTTTTTTTAATCATTATAATAGTCTAATCTTTAAGATTTAAAGCGATGAAATGCACGTTAGTAGAACGCGGGAATCCCGCAAAGCCAACAGTCGCGAAAAAAGGGACACATCACGGGGCGCAGAGAAAGCAAGTCGTCGCACTGCCCTGTAGCGGCCAACTTGTGCATACCCCCAAATTGCTCCGGCGGGACGCAGTAGTATCCGCCGCAGGCGAAAAAACGAATCACAAAACACTAATTACAAAAGACGAGTGTTGATCCCGATTTTAGTTTTATATTTGAAGCCCTAAATAATGAGTACGCAAAATGAGAAAAAATCAAGTTGAAATAATAACAATAGGCGATGAAATCCTTATCGGACAGATTGTCGATACAAATTCGGCATGGATGGCGCGTGAGTTAAACAATGCCGGTTTTGAAGTGCATCGTACGGTCTCGGTGCACGACAACGATAAACAGATTGCGGCAGCTTTGAACGAAGCGCTGGATAAGGTCGATATTGTGTTGATAACCGGAGGCATAGGGCCAACAAAAGACGATATGACCAAACAGACATTGTGCACGTTTTTTGAAACGGAATTGGTGTACAATGAATCGGTTTATCAAAATATAGTCGATTTGTTTGCCAACCGGAATCTACAGATAAATGAATTGACGAAAAATCAGGCTTATGTTCCGAAATGTAGCGATATAATTCAAAATAAAGCCGGAACCGCGCCGATTTTGTGGTTCAACAAGTCGGAGAAAGTTGTTGTTGCAATGCCCGGCGTCCCTTATGAGATGCAGCTTGCGATGTCAAACGATATTCTCCCTCGTTTGCTCGAACGGTTTCGGACGTCGGTTCTTATTCATAAAACGATTCAGGTTTACGGTTATTCCGAATCGGCACTGGCGTTGAAAATAGCCGATTGGGAAAATGCACTCCCTCAAAATATTCGTTTGGCATATCTGCCGAATCTGGCCGTAATAAAACTTCGTCTGAGCGGGGTTTCCGACGAGGCATCGGGATTGGAGTTTACGCTGAATCGGCAGATCGAAAGCCTGAAAGAAATGCTTGGGAGCGCCATCTTCGCTTATGAGGACGTCTCTATGGAACAACTGATTGCCGACCTACTGTCGGATCAACACAAAACGATTGCAACGGCCGAAAGCTGTACAGGAGGTTATGTGGCACACAGAATAACCGCCATTCCCGGAAGTTCGCGCTATTTCAGAGGCGCGGTGACGGCCTATTCAAACGATTTAAAAATAAGTTTGCTGGGCGTCGATCGCAACGATTTGGAGCATGAAGGCGCTGTAAGCAAAACAATTGTGGAGCAAATGGCAAAAGGTGCAAGAACGTACTTAAAAACGGATATTGCCATTGCAACATCGGGCATTGCCGGACCCGACGGCGGAACGGATGAAAAACCGGTCGGCAGTGTCTGGATAAGCGTCAGCACAAAAAACGAAACAAGAAGCCGATTGTTTCGATTCGGCAATATCAGAAACATAAACATACAAAGAGCAACACAGGCGGCCTTCTTGATGCTGAGAGAAATGCTGGTTCGATAACTGGTAAACAGCAAAAAGAAAAAAACTCGAAAATAAAAACAGAATGTTTGTGTGTTCTGAAAAAATGCACTACTTTTGCCCTGTTTTTGAGAAAAAAGCAGGTAAATAATATGTAAACAATAAATTAAGATAGATAGAGATGTCAAAAATTTGTCAGATTACCGGAAAAAAAGCAATGGTAGGAAACAATGTATCGCACTCAAAACGTCGCACAAAGAGGAGATTTGACGTGAATCTGTTCAGAAAAAAATTCTACTGGGTGGAGCAAGATACATGGATCAGCCTGAACATTTCAGCCGCAGGACTGCGTACCATTAATAAATTGGGTTTGGATGCCGCTTTGAAACGGGCGGCAACAAAAGGATGTTTATACGAATAACACAGGAGGATAGTCATGGCCAAAAAAACAAAAGAAGCAAGGGTGCAGGTAATACTGGAATGCACCGAACATAAAGGAAGCGGAATGCCCGGTACATCGCGCTATGTAACGGTGAAGAACAGAAAAAATACACCGGGACGTATGGAATTGAAAAAATACAACCCGATACTGAGAAAAGTAACACTACACAAAGAAATTAAATAACACAAAAAACACAGCATCATGGCAAAGAAAGCAGTAGCATCACTTCAAAAAGGAGAAGGAAGAGCATTTGCAAAGGTGATCAAGATGGTTAAATCGCCCAAAACAGGCGCCTATATGTTCCATGAAGAAATTGTTCACAACGACAGCATAAAGGATTTTTTTGCAAAATAGATCCTCGCGAAATTATCCTTTATTTCTTTTTTTATTTTACAAAACACCCGAAAAGTCCTCTCATTTTAACAATGAGGGGGCTTTTTATTATTAATCGGAAAAATATTTTAAATTTGTACGGCCAAACAACACAGGCAAATCATCTCAGACAGCCGACAAATGAATCATATTCGACTCGAACCCTTCATTCACCGATACCGATTGTTCAATCATAAATATAAATTAAGGTATGACATTTCTGTCCAATCATAAATAGAAATAAGGTATGACATTTTTAAATAAGCTATTCGGAAAAGAAAAAAAACAAACGCTTGAACAAGGTTTGTCAAAAACGAAAGAAAATGTTTTTTCAAAACTTGCCAGAGCTGTTGCAGGTAAAGCAAAAGTCGATGACGAAGTGCTTGATAATCTGGAAGAGGTATTGGTCACTTCCGACGTCGGCGTAGAAACGACCCTGCGCATAATCGAGAGAATCGAAAAACGTGCGGCACGCGATAAATACCTCAACACATCGGAACTGAACGCCATTTTGAAAGAAGAAATTGCGGCTCTGCTGTCGGAAAACGAATCGGAACTTTCGAGCAATTTTGACGCACCGCTTCCGGCGACTCCTTATGTCATAATGGTCGTTGGCGTGAATGGGGTCGGAAAAACTACCACTATCGGAAAATTGGCGTATCATTTCAAGAAAGCAGGCAAAAAGGTCTATCTGGGTGCAGCGGATACTTTTCGCGCCGCGGCCGTCGATCAGTTAGTCGTCTGGGGAGAAAGAACAGGCGTACCGGTCATCAAACAGAAAATGGGTTCCGACCCGGCTTCGGTTGCTTTCGACACCGTTTCTTCGGCCAAAGCAAACAGCGCCGATGTTGTTATTATTGATACGGCAGGCCGTTTACACAACAAAATCAACCTGATGAACGAACTGACGAAAATCAAAAATGTGATGAAAAAAATCATTCCCAACGCACCCCATGAAATTCTGTTGGTTTTGGACGGCTCAACAGGACAAAATGCTTTTGAACAGGCAAAACAATTTACAAAAGCGACCGATGTAAATTCGCTGGCAGTTACAAAATTGGACGGAACGGCCAAGGGAGGTGTTGTGATTGGCATTTCCGATCAGTTCAAAATTCCCGTGAAATACATCGGACTGGGCGAAAAACTCGAAGACCTGCAAGTGTTCGATAAATACGAATTTGTCGATTCCCTATTCAGTTGATCAATTGAAAAAAAATAAGCAGACTGTCGACATTATTACATTGGGGTGTTCAAAAAATCTGGTTGATTCGGAACACCTGTTGAAGCAATTCGAAGCGTTGGGATACAATGTGCGGCACGATTCGGAAAATGCCGACGGAGACATTGTTATTATCAATACCTGCGGATTTATCGGCGACGCCAAAGAAGAAAGTATCGAGACCATTTTGCAGTTTGCATCCGGAAAGAAAGCGGGAAACATCAACAAACTGTTTGTTATGGGATGTCTGTCGGAACGGTATCTGAACGAATTGGCAATCGAAATTCCGGAAGTCGATAAGTTCTACGGCAAATTTAATTACACAGACATTTTGTTGGACTTGGGACGGGCATATCGCGCCGATTTACGCCTGGAGCGCATCATTACAACCCCTCCGCACTATGCGTATGTAAAAATTTCGGAAGGATGCAACCGCACTTGTTCCTATTGCGCCATTCCCATCATTACAGGTCGTCACCGCTCGCGTTCGGTAGAAGACATCGAAGCCGAAGTAAAAAATTTAGTCTCAAAAGGCGTAAAAGAATTTCAGCTCATCGCACAGGATTTGTCTTACTATGGATTAGACCGGTACAAAACAATGAAACTTGCCGAACTCACGGCACGTTTGTCCGATATAAAAGGAGTGGAATGGCTTCGCCTGCATTATGCCTACCCCGCGCATTTCCCGTTTGATGTCCTGAAAGTGATGCGAGAACGTGAAAATATCTGTAACTACCTGGATATTGCGTTGCAGCACATCAGCGATAACATGCTGAAAAAGATGCGCCGCAACATAACCAAAGCGCAGACCTGTGAATTGATGAACAGGTTGAGAGAAGACGTGCCCGGAATTCATTTGCGAACAACGGTAATGCTCGGACATCCGGGCGAAACCGAAGAAGACGTCGAAGAACTGAAGCAGTTTATCAGAGATATTCGTTTTGAACGTCTGGGAGCTTTTGCATTTTCAAACGAAGAAGGCACCTACAGTTATTCGAATTACGAGGACACTATCTCCGAAGAAATAAAACAGGCACGGGTGGACGAAATCATGTCCATTCAGCAAGAACTGTCGTTTGAAGTCAATCGATCGAAAATCGGCAAAACCATGAAAGTGATGATCGACAGGCGTGAAAACGATTATTTTGTCGGTAGAACCGAGTTTGATTCGCCCGAAGTTGATCAGGAAGTACTGATAGCTGTCGCTACTCCGAATATTCAAATCGGCGAGTTTTACACCGCCCAAATTTTAGACGCTTCGGATTTTGATTTGTATGCAAAATAAAAAAATTATACATTTGCGCAAAATAATTTTATTTTTCCCGCCCAAAAACTAAACTTTTATGAATCACAAAGAATTAATAGCCGACATTGCCGGTAAGATAGATTTAACAAAAACAGAAGTTGAGCATTTACTTGATATTATTGTCGACGTCTGTTGCGAACAATTGGAAGGAAGAGGATCGATAGGTATGCAATCTTTCGGTGTTTTCGATGTAAAAAAGAGAGAAGAACGCTTGACCGTACATCCCACCACCCAAAAGCGCATGATGATACCACCTAAATTGACCGTCAATTTCAAACAAAGCAGCATCCTGAAAGATAAACTAAAGAATGTGCCATCATGATAAATAAAGACAAAATTTCAGCACAGGATATTGTTGAGATATTGGCAGAAAGAGCCGATATTAGCAAGATCTCGGCCGAGGATTTTTTCAAAGTTTTTATCAACTCGCTTGAAGAGGCTTTGATTGTAGGCGACAGTGTAAAAATCAAAAATTTCGGTACATTCAAACGTCAATGGATTGCTCCCCGCAAAAGCATTGATGTGAATACAAACGAAGAAATAATCATCGAAGGCTACTATAGAATCAACTTCACTCCCTTTTCGACATTGAAATATGCCGTAAACAAGCCTTTTGCCTACCTCGAAAATGTGATATTGGACGATGACGACGAAGAGCCATATAGGGATGCAGACATAGACATGGACGTAGACGCAGACATGGACGAAGACGCGGATATGGATGAAGACGTAGACATGGATGAAGACATGGACATAGATGTGGACATGAATATTGCGGACATAGATATGTCAGACATAGATATGGACATGGATGTGGATATGGATGTGGATATGGACATGGACGAATCGCCAAAAGCGACGGGCGATGATATGAACGAAAGTTTCCGTCATTTTGAAGAGCAGGTAAATGAGATAAAAGACATACTGTCCGAAATAAAACTGATGAATAATATTCAAGATCAGCAAGAAGAGGACTCGGAAAAAACAACGGAATATCAAGAACCGGCAACCGAAACAATCGCCGAATATGTTGAAAATGACAAAGACGATGAGATAACTGTTCCGGAAGTACCTGTTGAAACTGTTGGAACAGTTAAAGAAGAAAATTCAACCGAAATAGAGATGTCCGATGTAACGAAAGTCGTTGAAAACGCCCTTCCCCCCAAAAAGAAAAAACAGGTTTGGTACATTCTCCTTTTACTTCTCTTATTTTCGATGACAGCCTTTGTTTTGTCATACCTTTTCTTTGAGCCGGTCAAAGACAAAACGAATAGCCTGTTAGGAATTTCAGAAGGGATTACCAAGATTGGAAAACAACTCTTCGACAGCATAACAACTGCAAATACAGCAAATACTGTAGATTCATTAGACAACAGCATCGTAGCAGCGGAAACGGATAGTTTGGAAACGGATAGTTTGGAAACGGAAACGGATACAAGCCCAATCGAAGACTTGTCCGGGAATGACGAGACAATTCCGCGAATAACATACAACGAATTCATTAAGACAATAACATTAGACATCGGCAATCATTTGGCATCGATAGCACGCCAATATTACGGTTCGCCCTATTTCTGGATATACATCTACGAAGCCAATAAAGACGAGATTCCGGATCCCAATGTCGTTCCGATAGGTACCGAGATACGCATTCCGAAGATGGATCCCGACATCGTAAATCCCAATGATCCAAAGGCAATTGAAAACGCAAAAAAAAGGGCAAGATTATATCGGTAATAACCATCCGATACGGTTTCGGGGCAGATTTGGGATACCTTTCCTTGCAGAGTTCTCGAATTAAAAACCGAGTCCGAATCACAACACATACAGACACAACCCGCGATGAAATTAACAGAACAAGAGCTTTTGGAACAACTACGGGCAAAGGGACAAAAAACCAAAGCATTTTCATCGCTTGTCGGAATGTTTCAGGAACGCTTATACTGGCACATCCGCAAAATGGTACTAGTGCATGAAGACGCCGACGATGTACTTCAAAACACATTTATAAAAGCATGGAAAGGAATCGACAAATTCAGAGGAGACGCAAAGCTATCCACATGGCTCTATAGAATAGCGACAAACGAAACGTTTACATTTTTGGCAAACAAGCGGATGCAGCAAATCAATTCGATGGATGAAATTGAAGACACCATGCTGAAAAAACTGACCGCCGACAGCTATTTCAACGGAGATGAAACCCAACTGGCATTGCAAAAAGCCATTCTAACACTGCCCGAAAAACAACGACTCGTTTTCAATATGAAATACTTTGATGGTTTGAGCTACGAACAAATGGAAGACATACTCGGCACATCCGTCGGAGCGCTGAAAGCATCGTATCACCATGCAAGGAAAAAAATAGAGAAATCGATCACCGGAGAAATCTGAAGTAAGTTGTTAAAAGCATCGGTACTATTAAACCAAAACACTCGGAAACAGTCAAAACGACCGCATGAAAACAGAAAATCACATATCAATTGACGAAATAAATCGGGAACTTCCGTTTTCCGTTCCCCCAGATTATTTTGAACAGTTTGCCCAGAAAATCGACGAACAGATAGGAAACCGGCGTCCGCCTCTCGGAAAAATGATGACATCGTGGCTATACCTGGCGGCCATGTTCATTGGCGTACTTTTGCTCGGCAGTCTTTTCTACAGCATCTATCAAAAAAGATTTGCCGAAAAGAACGAAATGATGGAAATGTACATATTGTCGCAAGTCAAAGAAATTTCAATGTTCGACTATTATCTAACCGATGACGAATCACAAGACTAAACACCTTTCCAAAAGCACACTCACAATGAAACAAATTATCATCCCGATCCTATTCATGCTGGCAGCGCTGCCGACATTTGCCGAAGAAAACACTTCAAGTCCTCACAAGCGGCCCGACATTAACGAAATGCACGAACGCAAATGGCGTTTTATCCTCGAAGAAACACATCTGAACGAAGAAAAAGCGAGAAAAATAAAACCTCTTTTCATGGAATTTGAAAAATCATCTTGGCAACTCCACGAAAAGGTTCGCTCCCAATTCAAAGAGGTACATCTGAAAATGGCCAAAAAAGAACCGGTCGACTATGATAAGCTAAACGATTCGGCCGTCGGCGCCGAAATAGAGCAAGCCGGATTACTCGAAAAATATCACACCGCGCTAAAGTTGATACTAAGTCCCGAAGAACTGTTCGGTTTTTACAGAGCGGAACACAAATTCAAAAAGATCCTGTTACAAAACATCTCAAAACGAAAAGGGAGGATGTAACAAAACAACCTCCCCCCACCCCACCTTACAGCCGCCTGCTGTCTTCCTTGAAAGGAGAGAAAGAGAAATATAATTAGGTGGGGGAAGTCTCCCCCACGCTACAGCCCGCCGTTGGCGGTCTTCCGCTACCCCCTCTGCGGGGCTCTGCCCCGCAACGCCCCGTCCCGATTTTCAGACCCTTCTAAGGATCGCGCCTCAATAACGTCCGTTGTCACACCTCGGATATTCCCGTATCAGCGCCGCGGATATTCGCGTTCGGAACTGCGGATATTCGCGTGGGGATCTCCATCACATAAATCAATCCGAATCACAAGAATCACAGTTCGGACAAATAGCCGCAGCTCGGGGTGAGAGACAGTGTATCGATCCGCACTA
>JAIRTG010000008.1 GCA_031255055.1 Prevotellaceae bacterium | reverse complement strand
TTGAACGACAACATAACGAACGATATATTTCTATATTAAATACTCACTTACCCCAATGGGAAGTGTACAAAGATGAATTGAATGAATTTATAGTGTAAATGAAAAAATCAGACTTCCTCAAAAATGCGGACACGCTGCGGATACGCGGAGAAAAATAAAAACGCTAAATCATTTATAAATAATGATTTAGCGTTTTAAAACCGTACCCAGAGCCGGGATCGAACCGGCATGGAAGTGAATCCACTGGTGTTTGAGACCAGCGCGTCTACCAATTCCGCCATCTGGGCTTAGCGGTTGCAAAAGTACGCTATTTTTTAGAATCTCCAAAAAAAGAATCCAATTTCTTCAGCTGAAATTTATTTTCTTCACTTTATAACCTGTTTCGAGAAGAAAATCCGCCGTTTTTTTGCGAAAATCCCCTTGAATCAAAATCTCGCCTCCGCGGGCCGAACCACCTGAACCGCACTTTATTTTCAAGGCTCTTGCCAACTCTTTAAGCTCTTCGTCCGATTCTTCAAATCCGGAAATAATAGTAGCCGGTTTTCCGTTTCGCTTGTCTAATTCGATACGAAGCTGTTGCTTTCCCGTTTTTTTTACATCCTTGACTTCTTCAAATCTGTCGTTTCGGTCAAGTTCTGGGTTTGAATCGTAGAGCAAGTCCAATTTATCTTTCCAATCCATCGTATAATCGATAATAGACAATTAATTGCAAGCAACCTGTGTTTCATTTCGTTCTGCATCGCCTGTAACTGTGTCACACTTCCAAATCGAGACCGGACAATTCGTGCCATGGCAGTCCCTGTTTATTCAACTGTTCCATAAACGGTTCGGGATTAAATTCTTCCACGTTGAAAACGCCCGGTTTACGCCATTCGCCTTTGAGGAACATCATCGCGCCAATCATTGCCGGAACGCCTGTCGTATAACTCACGCCTTGTGTGCCGGTTTCCTTATATGCCGCTTCGTGGCTGCAATTGTTGTAAACATAATAAGTACGTTCTTTTCCGTCTTTCATTCCGCGTATGCGGCAGCCGATAGAAGTCATCCCTGTATAGTGCTCTCCAAGTTCACCCGGGTCCGGAAGCACCGCTTTCAAAAACTGAATCGGAACGATTTTTTGTCCGTTAAATTCCACTTCATCGATACGTGCCATGCCAATGTTTTGAATAACGCGCAGATGCGTCAGGTATTCTTGTCCGAAAGTCATCCAAAAGCGGGCGCGTTTTATTGTCGGAAAATTCTTAACGAGCGATTCCAACTCTTCGTGATAAATCACATACGATTCTTTCGGCCCGATTTCAGGATAATTCAACGGCTTGTGTATTTCATGCGGTTCGGTTTCCACCCACCGACCGTTTTCCCAATATTTCCCCTTCTGAGTCACCTCGCGAATGTTGATTTCGGGATTAAAATTCGTTGCAAACGCTTTTCCGTGATCGCCCGCATTACAATCCACAATGTCCAAATAATGTATTTCGTCCAAATGATGTTTGGCGGCATGAGCCGTAAAAATGCTTGTGACGCCCGGATCAAAACCACAGCCAAGAATAGCCGTCAGGCCGGCTTTTTCAAACTTTTCCTTATACGCCCACTGCCATTTATACTCAAATTTGGCTTCATCTTTCGGCTCATAATTAGCTGTGTCCAAATAATGCACGCCGCATTTCAGGCAGGCGTCCATGATCGCCAAATCCTGATAAGGAAGTGCAACGTTGATAACCAGTTCCGGCCGGTAGTTATAAAATAATTCAACCAATTCGGCCACGCTGTCGGCGTCAACTTTTGCAGTCTGTATCGCCACTCCCCAGCGTCTTTTTACATCTGCGGCAATGGCATCACATTTCGATTTGGTACGGCTTGCCAACATTATCTCGGTGAAAACATTCGTGTTTTGGGCCACTTTGTGAGCGACAACCGTTCCTACGCCCCCGGCGCCGATAATTAATACTTTTCCCATATTATTTAAATTGTTTAATTTACCTTTCAAACGAATGCAAAAGTAGCAGTTTTTAATTTTCTATCAAAAAGCCGTACCTTTGCGAGCGAAATATTTGCACCCATCGCTTTTATTTGTGAAAATATTGGCGACAGCAACAAAATGGAATGTAAATATCTGAAATAAATAGATAGACATAAAAAACAATGGGAAATATTGTAGCAATCGTCGGACGCCCGAATGTGGGTAAATCGACGTTTTTCAATAGGCTCACAAAAAGTAGGAGAGCCATCGTGGACGAAACTGCGGGAACCACCCGCGACCGCCAGTATGGAAAAAGTAATTGGAACGGACAGGAATTTTCTGTTATTGATACCGGCGGATGGGTCGTAAATTCAACAGATATTTTTGAAGACGAGATAAAACGACAGGTTGTGTTGGCAATCGAAGAAGCCGATGTGGTGCTTTTTTTGGCGGATATCCAGAACGGCATCACGGATTTGGACTTGGAAGTGTCGAACATTTTGCGGAAAAGTCCCAAACCTGTCATCCTGGCCACAAACAAAGCCGATACGTTCGATTGGCAGTTTCAAGCGGCCGAGTTTTACAAGTTGGGTCTGGGCGACCCTTTTATCGTTTCTGCTATCAACGGACTCGGAACCGGCGAATTGCTTGACGAGCTTGTCAAATCGTTTAAAAAAGAGGCTTCCTTTGATGAAATCGAAGAAGATTTGCCGCGTTTTGCCATTGTCGGTCGTCCCAATGCAGGGAAATCGTCCATCATCAACGCGCTTATCGGCGAGGAACGGACAATCGTGACGGATATTCCGGGAACAACGCGCGACTCGATTTATACGCGCTTCAATAAATTCGGACATGATTTCTATTTAGTCGATACCGCAGGCATCCGGAAAAAAGCCAAAGTGAACGAAGATCTCGAATATTATTCCGTTATACGTTCTATCAGAGCAATCGAAAATTCGGATGTGTGCATTTTGATGATCGATGCTACGCGCGGCATAGAAAGTCAGGATTTGAATATCTTTTCTTTGATACAAAAAAACAAAAAAGGCTTGGTGGTTTGCGTCAATAAATGGGATTTGATAGTCGAGAAAGAAAATTCGGATGTCAAGAACTACGAAAAATCCATTCGCGAGCGATTGGCGCCTTTTACGGACTTTCCCATCATTTTTGCTTCGGCGATTACCAAGCAGCGTATTCTAAAAGTGCTCGACACTGCGGTGAACGTATACAAAAACAAGCAACAGAAAATTCCAACGGCAAGGCTAAACGAATTCTTTTTGCCTTTGATCCAAAACTATCCTCCTCCCGCTTTGAAAGGGAAATATGTAAAAATTAAATACGTAACTCAACTCCCAAGCACGCATATTCCGAGTTTTGTGTTTTTTGCCAACTTGCCTCAGTATGTAAAAGAATCCTATCGGCGCTTTTTGGAGAATAAACTTCGTTCTAAATGGGATTTCAACGGAACATTTATCAATCTTTTCATCCGTCGGAAATAAGCGTTTTGATGAGTGTTTGGTGATTAGTTAGTGCTAATTCACCGTGTTTAACCGCAAAGGGCGCAAGGAATTGTGCAACTAACTAATCACCAACCACCAATCGTCGATCGCTAATTGCCAATCACTATCTTCCTCACAGTTTCTCCGTCGGCGGTTGTTATCCTGACGAGGTATAGGCCGGAGGCCAAATCACTTACGTTTATTTCCCGACCGGGAGCAGTTATCAGCTTCACTGGTTTTCCACAGAGGTCATAGATGCCCACTTGTTCCACCACAGCGGCAGACCTGATATGCAATACATTCCGCACCGGATTGGGATAGGCAACCACAGTGGACGATACTACTTCCGTGATTCCGACCTTTATATCAAAATCGGCGATAAAAATCACATCCTCCGTCACAGTGACAGTACGCGGATTATCCGTATTGCCGTCATGCCATTGCACAAAACGATAGCCCCCTTTGGCAATAGCCTCAATAACGGCGACATTTTCCGTACAGGTATTTCGCTGCTTCACAATGGCTGTTCCCATTGTCGGGTCGCTGCTTTTCACGATTATGTTCGCCTCGGCAACATCGGCGACATAATCACCGAAATAATCCCATCCGGCAGCGCTTTGATACACATCTGTCGTTTCGCAAGGCACGTGTACAGAGAGATTTTTATTCATATAACCAAAAACATCCTCGCCAAGCTGGGGAGGAGTTTGCGCCCTGATATACAACTCTGTCACGTTGGTACACCAGCCAAAGGCATAATCGCCTATCGTTGCCACCGAACTGCCAACAGTTACCAGATGCAAGGCACGGCACTCGTAGAACGCCTGATGGCCTATCGTCGTCACCGCATTGCCCACAATTGCCGACAGCAGGCCGTCGCAGCCCGAAAACGCATGACTCCCAATCGCTGTCACCGAATTGGGAATGATGACCGACGTCAAACTGCTGCATCGGGTAAAAGCATGCGTACCGATGGCCGTCACCGAGTTGGGAAGGGCTACCGATGTCAGGTCGCTGCAATAGGCAAAAGCCGCATTCCCGATTGTCGTCACCGAATTGGGAATGACAACCGACGTCAGGTCGGTGCAATTGTAGAACGCCTGATTGCCAATCGCCGTCACCGAACTGCCGATGATGACAGATACCAAATTGCGGCTGTTGTAGAAAGTCTTATCTCCGATCTTCGTCGCCGAATTGGGAATGACAACCGATGTCAGTCCTTTGCACTCATAGAAAGCCGCCCCCCCGACCGACGTCACCCCCTGTTTTATGTCCACCGTTTTGATGCCATTCCGCCAGGCATACCAGGGCGCACGATCGCCATCCTTTCCGGTATAATCCGCCATTGTGCCGTTGCCGCTAATGGTCAGCGTATAATTCCCGGACGTTCCGGTAACTGTCCACACACACTCCCCTGTTACGCCGGAAGCCACATCCTGAGACGCCGCCTTGTTTATAGCACAAAGACTGAAAGCTATCGTTAAAAGTAAAATTGTTTTTTTCATGTTTTCTATAATAATTGTACTGAAAATACTGTTTCCGTTCTCACTTCGCAAAAACACCGCGAATGTAGATGTATTCTTTTAAACACGCAAGATTTTTACAAAGAATCTTTTCAAGGCGGTTGGTGGCATCGTTGCGGGTAAAACCGTTAACCACCAATCACAAATCGCTGTATCAAGACTTTGGCACGGCAATTGACTTACGGGCGGACTGTGAAACAAATTTTTATTAATGCCCTAATAATTAGATAGAGAAAAAAGAAGCGTGCTTGATAAACACCTCATAAATAAAAATTATACTGTCAGTTTGGCAGAAAAACGATACGATATGAGTATGAAAGATATTACAAAACACTACTATTTGGATGAAATGGCAGACTCTTCGGAGATAATGCCAATCATTTCGCTCGACGTACGTTCGTCGGAGTTGAACCTTCATTCCGGCGATGTGCTCTCCATTCTGCCCCTGAGAAACATGGTGATATTTCCGGGAGTGCTTTTACCGGTTGCCGTGGCGCGTCCGAAATCGTTGAAACTGGTGCGCGAAGCACACGAAAATGAGGAACTCATCGGCGTTTGTACCCAAAAAGAGAAAAGAACGGAAGACCCGAAAGTCAACGACCTGTTTCAGACGGGCGTTGTGGCGCAGATTATACGAATCCTCGAAATGCCCGACAATACCACGACGGTTATTCTGGAAGGGAAAAAACGCTTTGCCTTGAGTGAACAGGTGAAGGAAAAACCCTACCTGAAAGCAAAAGTGAACCTGCTGGATGATTACGTTCCGGATGCAAACGATGAGGTTTTTGTGGCTTTGGTCTCAACAATCAAAGATCTGGCGACCGACATCATCACAAAATCGGGCACGATGTCGCAGGAAACCTCTTTTGCGATCCGAAATATCGAAAGCCCTTCGTTCCTGATCAACTATGTGTGCTCAAATTTTGCTTTCCATGTAAAAGAAAAAGAACACCTGCTCGAAATCGACGATGTTCAAGAACGCGCATACCTGTTGCTCGACCTGCTGAATAAAGAGATGCAACTGGTCGACTTGAAAGCAACAATACAGGACAAAGCACGCGAAGGCATGGACCGTCAACAACGGGAGTATTTTCTGCATCAGCAAATGAAAACAATTCAAAACGAATTGGGCGAAAGCTCTCCCGAATACAATGTCGTTGAACTGAGAGAGCGTGCCGGAAAGAAAAAGTGGAACGAAAACGTCGCAAAGGCGTTCGACAGAGAACTGAAAAAACTGGAACGTACAAACCTCCATTCGCCCGACTATTCGGTGCAGTTGAACTATATCGAAACAATGCTTGATTTGCCATGGAATGTCTTTACAAAAGATAACTTTGATCTGGATAACGCCCAAAAAGTCCTCGATAAAGACCATTATGGCATGGAAAAAGTGAAAGAGCGCATGTTGGAACATCTGGCTGTACTGAAACTGAAAGGCGATATGAAATCGCCGATTATCTGTCTTTATGGCCCTCCTGGCGTCGGAAAAACGTCACTGGCGCGGTCAATCGCCGATGCGCTGAAAAGAAAATATGTCCGTGTTTCGCTGGGAGGCCTGCACGACGAATCTGAAATACGCGGACACCGAAAAACATATATCGGCGCAATGCCAGGACGCATCATCCAAAATATACAAAAAGCAGAATCGGCAAATCCTGTCTTTGTGCTGGACGAAATAGATAAAGTTTCGGCCGACTATAAAGGAGACCCATCGTCGGCACTGCTTGAGGTGCTGGATCCTGAACAGAATACGACCTTTCACGATAATTATTTGGATGTCGATTTCGATCTGTCGAAAGTGCTGTTTATTGCCACCGCCAATAATTTGAACACAATCCCCCGTCCGTTGCAGGACAGAATGGAACTGATAGAAGTCACAGGTTATACCCAAGAGGAAAAAGTGGAAATAGCCTGTCGCCACCTGGTGCCGAAGGAACTGAAGAATCACGGACTGACAAAGAAACAATTCGTGCTGACAAAAGCGATTGCCGCCGAACTGATCGACGCCTACACACGTGAGTCGGGCGTTCGGGAACTGGACAGGGTTATCGCAAAGCTGATGCGAAAGGTGGCCAGAAATGTCGCATCCCTGAAAGACTATAATATCGAATTGACAGACAAAGACCTCAAAGCGTATCTGGGTGCTCCGCGCTATAGCAGCGATAAATGCGAAGGAAATGATTATGCAGGCGTTGTGACGGGTCTGGCATGGACGCAGGTGGGAGGCGAGATATTGTTTGTCGAAGCCGGATTGAACAAAAGTAAAACCCCGAAACTTACGCTTACCGGCAATCTGGGCGATGTGATGAAAGAATCGGCTGTTTTGGCGTTGGAATATGTGAAATCACATGCAGACCGGTTCGGTATCCTCCCGACAATGTTTGATAAACACAGCGTCCACATCCACGTGCCCGAAGGTGCTATTCCCAAAGATGGACCATCGGCGGGTATCACCATGGTGACGGCAATTGTTTCTGCTTTTACAAAACGAAAAGTACGAAACAAAACGGCAATGACAGGCGAAATTACGCTTCGCGGAAAAGTGTTGCCTGTGGGAGGCATCAAAGAGAAAATCCTTGCCGCGAAGCGTGCAGGCATCAAAGATATTATTCTGTGCCGCGAAAATAGAAAAGATGTTGACGAAATAAAACAATCGTATCTGAAAGGCTTGAAATTTCACTATGTCGACGACATCAGCGAAGTGATCAATGCCGCTCTTTCTTAGTGGTTTCTTAGTGGTTAATGATTAGTGTTTAATAGTTTAACATGGCGAACTTGTAGCACTAAACACATGACACCAAGCGCGACACCAAAACAGAAACGGTATTATTGGATTTTGTGAGTTGTTCGTTTGTGGAAAAGAGCGGACTGCCGATTATCAAATCACGACAACCGATCTGATACGGGCGTATTCAAGGCGTGTTCGTTCCCACGAACCCGGTGTGTTCCTTAGAACGAACGAGGCGTGACCCTTAGAAAGATCAAGGAGGGAGCTTTTCCGGAGGCTTTCGCTTGTGGTTACTCCTATTCAACCCTGCGGGTTGACTTACATCGACATAAGGCCAACTTACACCGAGAACCCGCCAACTTACACTCTTGAAACAGGATGAATGTCTAACCGGAACTGAAAACAGGGATAAAACCATCATATCGGGCATAAAAAACAAATCCCCCGCCCGCAAATGCAGACAGAGGATTTTCTATAAATTTAATACCTGACTATTCGGGGCTGATAGCATCCGAAGGACAAACATCGGCGCAAGTTCCGCAATCGGTACATACTTCAGGATCGATCACATAGATATCGCCTTCCGAAATTGCTTCTACGGGACACTCGCTGATGCAAGAGCCGCAAGCAATACAATCTTCTGAAATTACGTAAGCCATTTTCTTGTTAGTTTTATAATTAATAGTGTCGCAAAAATAGAACATTTATAGTTAACTCAAAAATTTTTCCCTCTTTTTTAATCGCAATTTTCGCGATAGTCAACCGACGTATGCCGTAAGGTTTTAAAAAAAATGGCGCTCCCACAATAAAACAATCGTGCAATCATAGCCTTATGTCATTCCTCCGGCACATGTTTCACAATATAATTACGATTTGTATCTTGCTCGTATTAAATTTTTTCGCTTACTTTGCAGTAAAATTTTATTACCCAAAAATGAAAAAATACGCCGCCATATTATTCTCTCTTTTTTGCTCTGTCGGATTTGCAAAAGCCCAGCAAGTATTCAATATACGCGGAAAATTGTTGGCAGAGGTAAAAGAAAACAAGTTCTATGACGACAAAAAGAACTTGAGATTCTATGTCGACGGTGTGTTTGTCTACAACGCCGAGAATACGTTGATTGGTAAAATAGACGGCCCACTTCTTTATGACGGGCAGGGACGGCAAATCGGACGAATAGAAGGAAATAACATGTACGACGCCCTCGGCAGACAAAGCGGCGTCATCGTCGGAGACAATATCCATGATACCTACAATCGACCCTTTCGACGAACCAGAGGACTCACAAAAAAACAAATAGCGTTGTACTTCTATTACTTTTAACGAAATAAGCCACCTCCTCTAAAACTCCGAAAACCCGGAGTTTTTTTATTTCATAACAAAATCGGCAAGCAATAATAAAATCGGTTTTCCGTTTCTTTTGTGGCAATCGTCCAAACTAAACAAAGTCGGCTTCTGATGAAATTCATAAAATATATTCTCCCCACACTCCTCTTTATCCATTCAAATCTACTGAAAGCGCAAGGCAATCTGCCATACGTGGACGATAAATTCATTCACTTCGGATTTTCGCTGGGAACAAACATGATGCACTTCGGCATCGAACAGACAAACCGAGATTTTGACGGGAAAATATACCATGTAAGCGTTTCGCACCTGCAACCGGGCTTCTCGGTAGGCGTGATTTCCGACATGCGCCTGTCGCGCTATTTTAACCTGCGCTTCACACCCACGCTCTATTTTGCGGAACGAAACCTGCATTTCAGAGCCAACGACGAAGACGATACGATCATCTCGGATGTATTTTCGATTCCGCTGGCTATTCCGCTTCACGTAAAATACAGCGCCGAACGATACGGCAATGCACGACCCTACCTGCTGGTGGGAGGAGGCGTCTATATTGATTTCGGACGCAATAAAGAAAAAGCTATTTTGCTCGAATCGCTCGACTATTACATCGAATTCGGAGTGGGATGCGATATCTATTTCCCGTTTTTCAAACTGGCTCCCGAAATAAAATTCGCTATCGGAATGAACAATGTGCTGACGCCCTGGGAAAAACGAGACTCCGGATTTCTGTCGGAAAAGGACAAGATGTTGAACGATGCCCTGTCCAAATTAACCTCCCGGATATTGACGCTTACCTTCAATTTTGAATAAAACCGTTTCCCCCTTCGATAATGCCGTCCTGCCCCAAACGACGGTGTCTGTTGTGATAAACACAACTTTTAATCTACTTTTGCAAAAAATAAAATATGTTTTTCGGCGTTCTACTATCGCGACAGCCAAAATAAATCCACTTGTCGTCACGTCAAAAATCGCATAGTCACATTAGAAATGAAATCGGAACTGCACAAATATCCCTTCCTGTCGGCGATTCTGTTGTTCGCCGCGTTGGTTACGCTGGCATTGCCGGCCTGTCAAGATGAAAAAATCTCGTCGAATCCGAATCACCGCTTATCATTTTCGTTAGATACGCTGAGCTTCGATACCGTGTTTACGACCGTCGGAAGCGCTACGTCGCGAATTATGGTATATAACAGAAACAAGCGTGCGCTGAATATCGAATATATCGGCCTGAAGCAGAAAAGAAACTCGTCTTTCAGGCTGAATGTCGACGGTAGAATTGACGCCGAACAGCAATTTCACAATGTCGAAATCGGCGCCAACGACAGTCTGTACATCTTTGCGGAGGTAACCGTCGACCCGACAAACGTCAACTCGCCCGTGCTGATCGAAGATATACTCAGTTTCAGGACAAACGGTATTGAACAAAAAATCATATTCCAGGCTTTCGGACAGGATATGGAACTGATAAAAGGTAATAAGCACATCCTGAACGATACGGTACTGTCGGCCGAAAGACCCTATCTGATAACCGGAATTTTATCTGTCGAACAGGGGAAAACACTGACAATTCCCGCCGGCAGCAAACTCTATTTTCACAATAATTCCTATCTCATCGCCTTGGGGAACATCAGCGTCGAAGGAACACGGGAAAATCCCGTTCTTATGCGCGGCGACAGACTGGATAAAATCATGCTCGACACACCGATTCCGTACAATTACGTGGCCGGACAGTGGGGAGGCATACATCTGTACGCCGAAGAAGGCGAACATTTGTTCAACCATGTAACCATAAACAGCGGCGATGTGGGTATCTATCTCCGTAACGAAAATAAAAACAAACGTCCGAAAATAACCGTCAGCAATTGCAGGATACACAATTCACGCATCTACGGCCTGTTGCTGATGAACGCCGACGCCGAAGTGATCAACACCGAAATATCGAACAGCAGTATGCAAACGGTCTATCTCGACGGCGGTAGCCATACGTTCATCCACTGCACCATTGCGAACTATTTCAACAGCGGTAACGCAAACATCCAAAGCGAGAGCCGTAGCAGCGATTATCCCGCAGTGACAATTATGGATCTGACTCATTCGGCGCCGATGAACTCCACTTTCCTGAACTGCATCATAAGCGGCAACCAGGAGAATGAATTCAGTCTGGTGACGCGCTTTCCGGAACAATACAGGGGCGTTTTCAAAAACTCATACATCCGCCGGAGCAAGCCGATAGAAACCGATCAGTTCGAGTCAATCAGATGGTACGACAAAGGCGATACGCTGTTTGTGAACACTACTGCCGACTATATCGAAAACAATTACTACAACTTCCAACTTGATTCCGTATCGCCTGCCCGCAACATCGCCGATATGGAAATCGCCAAAAAATATCCGCTGGATATGAACGGCGTCAACAGAATAGCGAACGGAACACCCGATGCGGGCGCTTATCAATGGACGCCAACAATCAATAAACAAGAACAGGCGGCTGTATATTCCGGCCACAAGCCCTATTGACGTATCGGTATGAAGAAAACAGGCGTCACGATTTTTCTCCTTGCCATTACCGTTTCGGTTTCTCCGCGTGTTGGGGAGCGGATACTGAAAAATTACCGAATTGTGTTCTATAATGTCGAAAACTTTTTCGATATGGTCGATGATTCGGCAACAGCCGATGAAGAATTTCTGCCCGGCGGTATGCGCGGATGGAACAGTACAAAATACCGGAAGAAACAAGCCAATATCTCAAAAGTCATTGCAGCCATCGGCGGTTGGGACGCTCCGCCGCTAATCGGATTGTGCGAAGTTGAAAGCAATAAGGCGCTGACGGATTTGACACGCTATTCGCCGCTGGCGGCGCTCAAGTATGAATTTATTCATCACGAATCGCCCGACCCGCGCGGCATCGATACGGCATTGTTGTATCAGCCCGAACTGTTCAGACCTGTTGCCGACGAAGCATTAAAAGTCTCGTTTCCGGAGCATCCTCACATGACAACAAGGGATATTTTGTACGTTTCGGGCATTGTGCCGTCGAACGATACGCTACATGTTTTTGTGTGCCATTTTCCGTCGAGGCTCGGCGGAGAGATGGAGTCCGAAAATAAGCGGATGACCGTTGCGGCGCGTCTAAAAGCCAAAATCGACGAACTGTACAGGATATATCATAACCCGAACATCGTCGTGATGGGCGATTTCAATGATTATCCCGACAATAGAAGCCTTACGGAAGTTTTGGCGGCCAAAGAGCCTTCGGGTGATATTTCGGCTACGGAATTATATAACCTGATGATTCCGTTGCAAAAAGCGGGAAAAGGTACGCACAAGTATCAGGGAGAGTCGGGTGTTTTAGACCAGATTATCGTATCGGGCGCTCTGCTCAATCCGCAATCGGGTTTCTATACGCTGCCACAGGATGTACGTATTTTCGACGCCGATTTCCTGCTCGAAGACGACCGGAATTATCTCGGTAAACAACCTTTCAGAACCTATGTCGGCATGAGATACAATGACGGATTTTCGGATCATCTTCCCGTATATGTCGATTGCTGGTATTAGGGTGCGCCTTCGGCACTATTTGTCTCGGGATTAAAAAGCCTTTAATCTTTCGGGCGAACATCGGCGAAATTAAACCTTTCCGACTCTCGATTGTCCTATACCGTGCGCAGGATGTTTTTGTGTAATGTTTTTCGGGGCGTCTTTCGGGGCGTCATGGAGGACAGGGAACGGGGCGTTGCGGGGCCGAGCCCCCCCGAGGGGGGTGCGGAAGACCCCGTAATCGGGCGGAAGCGAGGGGGAGACTTCCCCCTCCTACTTATCTTTCTCTTTCTTCAAGGAAGACGTTAGGCGGCTGAAGTAAGGGTGAAACTTCCCCCCCCTCCTAAATACCTCTTTTCCGACGGACAATGTACAAAAATACCGCTGAGTGAAGTATAAATGTTTTTTACAATGAATTCTCATCAATCCTCATCAATAAATTAAGTGTTTATGAACCGTTCTCATACCTCCCTGTTACTTTTTCTGTGTTTTATTTCAGTTGGTGCTCATGCACAATATTCCGTTAAATCGCGTGTGGTCGACACCGAAAATGCGCGTGTGGTCGAAATGGCTACCGTACGTCTGCTTTCGCCGAACGATTCGTCCCTGATTCAAGGCGCACAAAGCGATATAAACGGTCATTTTGTGCTGAATAACGTGAAGTCGGGCAAATACATTTTGCGGATAAGTTCCGTCGGATACCACGACAACATCCAAGACATCAGCGTTGAGCGCCAAGATGTGCTGTTGAAGAATATAGATTTGAAAGAAAATGCGCAGCTACTGTCCGAAGTAGAAGTGAAAGGTACGGCGGCACAGATGCTTGTAAAAGGAGATACGATCGAATACAACGCAACGGCGTTTAAAACAACGGAAAATGCAGTGGTGGAAGAATTATTAAAAAGGCTTCCGGGCGTAGAAATAGATTCGGAAGGCAAAATAACCGTCAACGGCGAAGAAATAAAGAAAATCAGAGTTGACGGCGAAAAGTTTTTCGACGGCGATATGGAAATGGCAACAAAAAACATCCCTGCCGATTTAATAGAGAAAGTACAGGTGCTCGAGAAGAAATCCGAAATGGCGCAGTTGACGGGTTTTGAAGACGACGGAACAGAGCGCATCATCAACCTGACCATAAAGCCCAACAGAAAAAAAGGAACTTTCGGAAACCTCACCGGCGGACTGGGAATGGATATTGACAATCAAATCCGCTACGACGGCAACGGCTTTATCAACCTGATGCGGGGAAACTCCCAGACCGCTTTCACCGGCGGTGCCAACAATGTAAACACGACCCGGAGTTCGCGCGGAAGAGGCAGTTGGGGAGCGGGAAACGGCATCACACAGACCCGAAACATCGGCGTGAACAACAATACGATTTTCAACGACAGGTTTAAATTCGGCGGCGACGGTTCGTTCAATCACTCGAGCAACCACACCAGCAGCAATACCAACAAGGAAAGCTATCTGCAAGGTTCCGTTTACAACGACACGACGAAAAACAGTTCGAACAACAATCATTACTCCGTCAACGGGCGGGTAGAGCTGGAGTGGAACATCGACAGCCTGAACACGTTGATTCTTCAGCCGAACGTCAATCACTCGAGGAGCTTCAGCGATTCGAAGCGCGATTTTGTGTATGCGCGTGACGAAGTTGAAACCAGCAGGGGATTGACCGAAAATAACGGCAACAGTTTCTCGACGGGCGCCGGCATAAACATCATCTACAACCGAAAATCGGCCGACAAAAAAGGCCGCTCGCTGACGGTGAATTTTCGGAGCGACTTTTCGAGCGGCAAAAACGAAAGCTACAACTATTCAAAAGTAACAACGGACAAGGATTCGATTGTCGACCAGTTTACCGACAACAAATCAAACAGGTACAATCTCGACCTGCGGATGTCGCACGTAGAACCCCTGTGGAACGCGAAAAACATGCTGGAAACCGTTATCGGATTCAGGAACACACGAAACACATCCGACAAAAACCAGTACAATAACCGTTCGGGCGTGTACGATGATTTCGACGAAACGTATAGCAACGATTTCAGCAATTTATTTTTCAGCGAGACCGTCGAGTTCAACTATCGTTTCACCGAAAAGGACTACAACCTGACGTTGGGCATCAAAGGCGAGCCATCGCAAACATACAGCCGCACCGTCTATGGCGACGGTACGACAGACGCCATCGAGAACAACGTGTTTAACTTTGCGCCGCGTGCACGGTTTCAGTACAACTTCGGGCCAAAGAAATTTGCACGCATCGACTATCGCGGAAACAGTCGGCAACCGGGCGTCAACCAGATGCAGCCGGGTAAAAACAACTCGAACCTGATGCACGAAACCGTCGGTAACCCGGCCTTAAATCCCGCGTTCGACCATCGGTTCATTCTGATGTACACCGCATTCGACGAGCAAACGTTTTCGTCATTGAGCGTATCGCTCAACGGCGGTTTTACGAAAGACGCGCTGGTCACCAGCAGTCTATACGACTCAACGGGAAAGCAATACAGCCGGACGGTCAACGCGGAGAAGAATCCCTACAACCTTTCGGGACAAATCATGTATAACATCCCGCTATTCGAGCGGAAGTTTCACTTCAACACCGCCACAACGCTTGCTCATTCCACCCGTTACGGCTATTCGGGTCGCCTCAAAGCGGGCGAGGAAGTTGACCTCGAAAACTTTGACGGCGATTTAAGCAAAACGACCAATTTCAATGCCGGCGAGCAGCTCTCGTTAACATACACGCACGAGGTGATAGAACTCGGTGCAAGAGCGACCCTACGCTATTCAAATACGACAAACAAGCTAAGCGATCGCAAAAGCGAGACCTGGGACCGGACGGCTACCGGAAACGTTATACTGCGTTTACCCAAAAACCTGCACATCGCCACCGACATTCACTTCAGAACCCGCACAGGTTACAGCAACTTCGACCAAAACGAATTAATCTGGAACGCATCCCTCGAAAAGTCATTATTCAAGAACAGCGCCGTCGTATCGTTCAAGGCCTACGATTTACTGCGTCGGCAACTGAACATCCGTCAATCCATTGGCGACAATTACATTCAATACAGCAGCTACAACGCGCTTCGTTCCTATTTTCTGGTAAGTTTCACCTACAAGATCAACAAATTTTCGGGCGGCGCTTCCGAATCGGACATGCGTCGGACATGGCAGCGTGGTCCTCGCGGAGTCGGCGGCTGGCGTCCTTAACCGGGCATCTTCAATCTTCCTTGAAGCAAGAGAAAGAGAAGGAGAGGGTAGGAGTCTCTCTCGCTATAGTCCGCCTGCGTGGTCTTCCTTCAAGAAAGAGAAAGAGAAAGAGAATTAGGGGGGGGAAGTCTCCCCCTCGCTACAGCCCGCCGTTGGCGGTCTTCCGCTACCCCCTCTGCGGGGCTCTGCCCCGCAACGCCCCGTCCCGATTTTCAGACCCTTCTAAGGATCGCGCC
>JAIRTG010000152.1 GCA_031255055.1 Prevotellaceae bacterium | reverse complement strand
ATCACCAGACCGCCGATGTTGACAATCAAGTCTTTTTTTGCACTCACGGTTGCGGCATCGCTGTATGAGCAAAACTCTCTGTTTATTTCGGCTACGCTTTTGTCTTGGTAACCCGCTTCACGTTGTTGGATAAAATAGGCATTTTCGAGATTCCGTGTAGCGTCCAGCACAACAGGAATGCTGTTGTTGCGGGCTATTTTTGAAAGCGCTCTCATATTTTCCATGCTTACAGGCTGTCCGCCGGCCATATTCACAGGGGCGCCAACGGTGATGTATGCAATATTTTCAGCGCCTTTGTTGTCTATCAGCGCCTGAAACTTTTCAAGGTCGATATTTCCTTTGAACGGGTGTTCCGATTGACTACTGTGTGCTTCATCAATAATCACATCCACAAATGTGCCGCCTGCCAGTTCCTGGTGTTGACGGGTGGTTGTAAAATACATGTTTCCGGCTACAAACTGACCCGGTTTGATGATGCTTTTACTCAACAGGTTCTCGGCGCCGCGACCTTGATGTGTCGGCAAGACATATTTGTAGCCGTAGTATTTTTTACAAACCTCATCCAGTTTATAATAGCTTCGGCTTCCTGCGTATGCTTCATCGCCAATCATCATTCCACCCCACTGCTGATCGCTCATGGCGTTTGTGCCGCTGTCGGTCAGCAAGTCGATATACACATCGTCCGAATGGAGCAAAAATGTGTTCCAGCCCGCTTCTTTCATTTTTTGTAAACGATACTCACGGGTGGTTGTTTTTAGCGGTTCTACTACTTTAATTCGATAGGGCTCAGCCCAAGGTTTTTTTGAAAAATCCATAAATTCTATTGCTTAAAAAGTGAATACTGGGTGAATAACAACCGGTTTTCTGCTTGACTGTTGTCGAAACTTCGACAAGAATACGATCCGAAACCCGTTGATACAATGTGGGTAATGGTTTGCGTAAACCGTTGATATTCTGCATCAAACTTATAAAAAATAGACAAGGTGAGCACGCTCAAAAACAGGTTTTGCAATATATTTTCGAGAGAATAACAATTAGTTGTCTGCGAAGAACGATTTGGCTGTCCCCGCCAAAATTAGGGACGGGAATACTTACTGTTTGAAATTTTGACCGAATGATTTTGCGCTCATTTCTTTGATATGGAAAAGCCATACGGTTACGTTTTTGAGCGCGGGGGTGGAGTATTTGAACTGCCGGTCGGAATATTGGCGCATTAAAATGTTCAGATACCGTTCTTTTTCATCGAGCGTTTCGACAAAGTCGATCGTCCCCTTGCAGACGACGCTTTGGGACGTCTGACTATAGCTACAAGCCACATCGGGGTGCTGATACTTCAATACCCTTGCTGTACAAAAGACGACCGAAGCGCGATTATCTTTTGCAATCAGCCGGAGATGCTTTCCTTCGGGACCCGAATGTAGTATTATCTTATCATCGTCAAAACCGAAACTCATGGGAATGACATACGGAAATCCGTCCGAATCATTTAGCCCGAGAAAGCACACATCGCACCGTCGGATGATCTCGCGCATCCTGTCTTTTTCTAAAATAATGGAAGTTCTCATATCGATTGCCTAAAAAAATATGCTATTAAACATTTATTTAACGTTATTTTGGTAAATACCTATTGCACCCTACGGAAATAGCCGTATCTTTGCATCGTGTTTTTCATGGTATTAGATTTTAAGGTTAACTGAAGATTGGGTTGTCGAGATGACAACCTTTCTTTTTTTTTACCCTCATCCTTTCTTTTTTATCCCAATCGGGCTTTCGGTCCGAAAATAAGAAAAAACAGAGAAAACAGATCAAAGAAAAGGCTACCTTTCGAGATAGCCTTTTATTTTTAGCCGAATTTTTCTCAATTTATCACCAATTCGTCCACAAACTGAAACGCGGGTCTTCCTGCCTGTCCGTCCATCCAGTCGGGAATAGCTTTGACCGTTTCCGATACGATACGGACATAACGGGCATGTACCGGATTGAACGAAGCCGCGAAAGCCGTCAGATTACCGTTTCTTTCGGACGGCCGGTCGGTCATTTGGGCGGAATAGACTTCGGTGAACGTTTCGTTATCCTCCGACACATAGACCTGCACCTTTGTTGCCGGAAAGATGGCATCGCACAGCGAGATGTAATTACCCGCTTTCACCTCCGATATTTCGGTACTTTCCCCCAAATCGACAGTCACATCCAAATCGTTTCCATAAAATCCCAGCCATTCGCCGCTATTATACGCCTTTGTACTTTGAATCCCGTCGACCAAAACCGTCGTTTGTTCCGAAACATAATTGGTCGAAGGCGCATCTTTCAACGCGATGTTCTTAAACGTTGCTTTATTAATATTGTATGTTTGCTCAAAAACGCGGCGTATTTCCCCGTCCCTGACCGCAACGGCTTTCAGGGTTGTCGTTTGGCCGATCCGTAAAGGCTGTTCATACAAGATGCCGTCAACAGGATTCCCGCCGTCGAGCGAATAATAGATCCGGGCGTCGTCTTGAGTATGGAGTGTTATTTCCATTTCCCGCGCTTCGAAATCGCTTTCGACCGTTGCCGTCACATCAAAAATATGTTCGGCATAGCGATAGCCCAACAAATCATAGATCTTTGTCAGCTTCATCACCCTCGGCAAGAAATGCCGATAATCGCGTCGTTCCTGCTCAAGCCACTGCACTTCGCACAGAGCGGCCAGACGGGGTAAATACATATATTGCAGATGGGCGGCCGTTGTAACATATTCCGTCCACAAATTGGCCTGCACCCCGATAACATATCGATGTTCGTCGGCCGTCAGCTCCTCGGGCAGCGGATCGAAGCTGTAGACTTTTTCGACAGGCACATAACCGCCGATACCAAAAGGCTCAAGCCGATGGTCTTGCGACTGATAATAATCAAAATAGAAATAAGACGTCGGCGCCATTATCACATCATGATGCTGCTGTGCCGCCTCGATACCGCCTTCGATCCCCCGCCACGACAAAACGGTTGCATCGGGCGCGATACCGCCTTCCAGAATTTCATCCCACCCGATGACGCGCCGTCCTTTACTGTTGATAAATCGCTCCATCCGCTGTATTACATAACTTTGAAGATATTCTTCCGCCGTATGATGGTCATCTTTTTCCAATCCGAGTTCTTTTATCTTTGCCTGACATTTGGGACAAGTTTTCCAGCGGGTTTTCGGACATTCGTCTCCCCCGACGTTGATATATTCCGAAGGAAATAACGCCATAATTTCGGAATAAACATCTTCAAGGAACGTAAAGATATCCTCATTTCCCGCGCAGAGCACATCCTCAAAAATACCCCATTGACCTTCCACCTCATACGGGCCTCCGGTACATCCCAATTCGGGATAAGCGGCAAGCGTAGCAACCGCATGTCCCGGCAAATCGACTTCGGGGATGATTGTGATATACCGATCCTGTGCATACCGCACAATATCTTTCACCTCTTCTTGGGTATAATATCCGCCGTATGGTATTCCGTCGAACTCGCCGGTATTTTTACCGATCACGGTTTGACGGCGCATCGAACCGATTGTCGTCAGTTTGGGACGGCTTTTGATTTCGATACGCCAGCCCTGATCATCGGTAATATGCCAGTGGAAATAATTGATATTATGCAAAGCCAGCATATCGATAACCGTTTTCACATCATCGGTCGAAAACAAGTGTCGGCTCACATCCAGGTGCGTACCCCTGTAGGCGAAGCGCGGATAATCGGTAATTTCGACCGCGGGGAATGCGATTCTATCGCCCGTTTTGGTACCCGCCAGCGATTTGCGTACTGTTTGAATACCGCGAAAAGTACCCGCCACATCCGCTCCGTCGATCACGATACTTTTTGCATCGACAGTCAACCGATACGCTTCGGCCGTGCTGTGACGAAAATCGTTTTTCAACAGGATCACATTTTTCGACTGTTTTTTTTCCGTAATTTCCAGATTCAGTCCTGTCAGTTGGTTCAGATACAGCGCCAGGAATTGGGCATTTTTCTTTTGTCCTTCGCAGTTTGGGTCATAACAGATTTTAGTCTGTTCATTGGGCACGAAAGCGCCGGCGTCCTTCCGTGCAATTTCCTGCGGAAGCGGCACGATGTCATAATCGGCCATTGTGGTTGTACGATTACTACATCCGAGCAACATACAAAACAGGCACAATAGCATAGCGTTAGTTTTGATTTTTTTTATCATATTCTATAAATTAATAAAGCGTAAAAGTAGTCATTTTATTCAATTCCGTTACGAAGCAGTGATAAAACACGGTGAATTTGCATGAATCACTAAACACTAAACACGACGAAAAACACTACGAAGAGAAAGAGATTTAGGGGGGGAGTCTCCCCCTCGCTTCAGCCGCCGTTGGCGTCTTCCTTGAAGAAAGAGAAAGAATAATTAGGGGGGGGGAAGTCTCCCCCTCGCTTCAGCCGCCTACGGCGTCTTCCGCTACCCCCTCTGCGGGGCGCTGCCCCGCAACGCCCCGTAAGACAGCGTTTATAGTGATTAGTGTTTAGTGATTAG
>JAIRTG010000134.1 GCA_031255055.1 Prevotellaceae bacterium | reverse complement strand
AAATCCTCGAACTCGCGACTGCGTCGCTCAGACAGCGAGGATTTCTTTACGCCGGCTTCACTGATTTTCCGGCTCACCGGTCGAGGTCGGGGGAGTGCCGTCCCGGCACATGCAATCACATATAACGATTAGTGATTAGTGCGGATTCGCTATAATTAAACACTAATCGCTAATCACTAAAAGAGTGCCCACAACAAAATCAGGGCAATCCTATAATCCGGAAAATCAAGGTTCGGACATTTGCAGAAAGAAGCGAACCGCAGGAGATGAACCGGCACTTTCATATAACTACCCTGTAACTATCTGCTATGAACAGTATTTGCAGGGCTGCGCCGAGAGTTATTCTTTTTTTTGCACTTGACAAAATATAGAGGGGGACTAATCACTAATCACTAATCACTAATCACTAATCACTAATCACTAATCACTAATCACTAATCGCTATTTAAACACTGTCTTACGGGGCGTTGCGGGGCAGCGCCCCCCCGAGGGGGTAGCGGAAGACCGCCAACGGCGGGCTGTAGCGAGGGGGAGACTTCCCCCCCCTAATTCTCTTTCTCTTTCTCTTTCTTCAAAGAAGACCGTACGGCGGGCTGTAGCAAGGGGAAAACTTCCCGCACCTAATTCTCTTTCTCTTTTTGAGTTAAATTTTCCCTGCTAATCCGTAACGTTTCACAGGGAAAATGCGAGGTCGGAAATGTAGAAAATACGCCGTCACGGGATAACTATGTAATAAAAACATCGAAATTATTGTACCTTTACGGCCGATTATTTTTTTTTTTTTCAAGCCTATGAAACTCAAACCCGTTTTTATGTTATTGCTTTCTGTTGCGCTGTTGACCTGTAAAAATGCAAAAATGCAGGATACAAATGACGATTTTTCCGCTTCCGAACCGACTGATACTATCCCGTATATCTCGATCGAACATGTGATTGTCGACTGTAACTATACTTTCGAGGAGGCGACGATGGGAACGACTGCGGATGAGGATGTGATTCGAGAGTTGGAACTGATCCAAGTACAGTATTATTCGACGGACGGAAAATTGCACCAGGGACAAATTTTGTGTAATCGAAAAATCGCACAGAATATTGTCTCGATTTTTGAATTTATTAAAGAACTGAAATTTCCCGTGGCACACGCTATCCCTATTGTCAGATATGGCTGGGATGAGGAACTCTCGATGCAGGCGAATAATACGTACAGCTTCTGTTACCGGCATATCAGCTATTCCAAACACGCTTCGGGTATGGCTATCGACATAAATCCGTATTTCAATCCGTTGCGCTGGAAAACAGAAAAACGTCCGAATCGACCGGAAGGTGCCGAATATAATCCCGAAATACCCGGTACATTTTATAGAGACCATCCGGTGGTGGTCAAATTTCAACGGATGGGATTCCTCTGGGGAAATACTTTTACACGGTATTACGACGATAATCATTTTGAAAAAAAATAACCCCCTTTTATGTTCTCGACAAAGGTCGAACCGGTGACGCCGACGTATCAATTGTCACATTCGGACAATATCCTCACACTGGGATCCTGCTTTTCCGAACATATCGGTAAAAAACTGTACGAACGCGGTTTCAATGTAGATGTAAATCCGTTCGGGGTGTTGTACAATCCGGTTTCGGTACGAAATGCGCTGATCGATCTGCTGGAAAATAGACGGTTTGTGGAAACGGATTTGTTCTTCTATCACGATTTGTGGAATAGTTTTTCGCATAGCAGTCTGTTTTCCGACCTCTCGCCCGAAAAAACAGTGGAAACGATCAACCGACGAATGGAAACCGCTTGTACTCTTTTTCGACACGTCGATCGGTTGCTGATTACTTTCGGAACGGCTTGGGTGTACAAATCGACCGCTACCGGTCAACCTGTTGCAAATTGTCATAAATTGCCCTCTCAACACTTTGTCCGTTACAGGTTGCGGGTGGAGGATATTGTGGCTGCCTATCGGGACGTGATCCCGCTCTTAGAACGGCAACGGCCAGAGGTGAAAGTGTTGTTTACCGTCAGTCCGATTCGACACCTGAAAGATGGGGCGCATGAAAATAATATCAGTAAGGGCGTCCTGCTGCTGGCGGTCGATGAACTGCAAAAACGGTTCGGAAACGTCGATTATTTTCCCGCTTACGAAATTATGTCGGACGAATTGAGGGATTACCGGTATTATGCCGACGATATGCTTCATCTGTCTGCTACGGCGATCGATTATATCTGGGAAAAATTCGGCGATACTTACTTTTCGAAAACAACAAAGACGATCGTTTCGGAAATAATGTCTCTGAAAAACGACCTGAATCACAAAGTAAGGCATCCCGAAACAAACGCTCACCGGATATTTCTGTCGCAGGTCGAAAATAAAAAACGGCGGCTGCTGGAGAAATATCCTTTTTTGAACGACAGACCTGTTGTTTGGTCGCCCTCCGACTTTTGAAAGACAGACCGTTGTTTGGTCGCCCTCCGACGGCAGACCGACCGCGATAACGCGATAAATGAATGACGGGATGGTTGGTTGTCAGGCGAGGAAAATGCTGTTTTGTGAATAGGGGTTAATCATTTTTTCGGATAATTGTTGTACCTTTGTTCGATTGAGTAATATTTAGATGGTTGTTTTTTTGTGTTATTTTCTACCGCAAAAAAACGAAAGACACCAATATGAAAGAAGAATTGCCTTTTGATGAGATAAAAAATATTTTCACACAATATCTCATAGCAAATAAACACCGAAAAACATTTGAACGATATGCCATCCTGGAACAGGCATATCAACTTGACGAGCATTTTAATGCAGAGTCGTTATACAGTATGATGAAGGAAGAACACCGTGTCAGCCTGGCAACGGTGTATAATACGCTGGAACTGCTGATCGACGCACAACTGATTGTTAAACATCAGTTCGGACGACAGGAGGCGCAGTATGAAAAAACATTCGGCAACAAGATACACAATCACTTGGTCTGTACCAATTGCGGAAAGATAAAGGAGTTTTCGGATAAAGCTATCCGCTCGGCTATTCAGGCTAAGGAATTTCCCGATTTCCGGAAAACACATTATTCGCTGTATGTCTACGGACTGTGTAAAAAATGCCTGAATAAGTTGAACAACCACCGAAAATAAATTAAAATCAAAATTATTTAATTCATAAATCCTTATTTTCAATGAAAATAGATGTTTTATTAGGCCTTCAATGGGGCGACGAAGGTAAAGGAAAAATAGTAGATGTGCTGACGCCCGGATACGAACTGATCACCCGATTCCAGGGCGGCCCGAACGCCGGTCATACACTGGCGTTTGAGGGCAATAAGTTTGTACTTCGCTCCATTCCTTCCGGCATTTTTCAGGGGGATAAAATCAATGTTATCGGTAACGGCGTGGTGCTCGACCCCGCACTTTTTAAAGCCGAAATCGAATCTTTGAAAGCTTCGGGGCATCCGCTGACCGAACGCCTTAAAATATCAAAAAAGGCGCACCTGATCCTGCCGACACACCGTCTGCTCGATGCTGCCTACGAAAGCGCAAAAGGCGATTCTAAAATCGGAACGACAGGAAAAGGCATCGGCCCTACATATACCGATAAAATCGGTCGGAACGGACTGCGCGTCGGAGATATCTTTCACAATTTTACCACAAAATATAATCAAGCCATCGAACGCCATAAAAAAATACTGGCGCAGTATCGGTATGAATACGATTTGGCCGAGTCGGAAAAAGAATGGTTTGAAGGACTTGAATGTATCAAACAGTTTGAGTTGATCGACAGCGAACACTATATCAACCGTGCGTTGAAAAATAACACAAAAGTGCTTGCCGAAGGTGCGCAAGGCGCTATGCTCGACATTGATTTCGGTTCGTATCCCTTTGTCACGTCGTCGAACACGGTCTGTGCGGGGGCGTGTACCGGATTGGGCGTTGCGCCTCATAACATCGGAGAGGTATACGGCATCTTTAAAGCCTACTGTACGAGGGTGGGAAGCGGGCCTTTTCCAACCGAACTGTTCGACAGGGACGGGGAACGGATGAGAACCGTCGGAGCGGAATTTGGCGCTGTCACCGGACGCCCTCGTCGGTGCGGATGGATCGATTTGGTAGCCCTCCGCTACGCGATTATGATAAACGGCGTCACACGGCTGATTATGATGAAAAGCGATGTGCTCGATGATTTTGATACCATAAAAGTATGTACGGCATACGAGATAGACGGAAAGAAAACTACCGATTTCCCGTTTGAATTAGACGATTCGACGAAACCGGTCTACCAAGAATTGAAGGGATGGAAAACCGACATGACAAAAATTTCGGACGAAAAAGCGTTTCCTGTCGAGTTCGGCGCCTACATCTCGTTTCTGGAAGAATACTTGGGCGTTCCTGTCAAAATCGTTTCCGTTGGGCCTGACAGGGAACAGACCATCATCAGGTGAGTTTGTTTCGTTGACGGAATTTCTATTTATTTAAAAAAACAGACGCCTGTCAAATCGATGTTCGGCAAGCATTTTGACCGGAGACGGCGCTAAATTGTCAATAAAATCAGAGAATTATGTTACTTTCTTATCTTCTTTTCGGAGCGATTGCGCTCATGAGTTTCATTGTGCAAAAAAGGTTACAGGCTAAATTTGAAAAATACGCAAGAGTTCCTGTCCAAAACGGTATGACGGGCAGACAGGTTGCAGAAAAAATGTTGAAAGAAAACGGTATCTACGATGTCCGAGTCATTTCGACCAACGGACATCTGACCGACCATTATAATCCGGCAAACAAAACGGTAAACCTGAGCCGCGACGTTTACGCATCGAACAGCGTTGCCGCAGCCGCCGTTGCCGCTCATGAATGTGGACATGCCGTTCAACATGCCAAAGCCTACGCACCACTCGAAATGCGCTCAAAGCTCGTCCCGATTGTCAACTTTTCGTCGCAATGGGTCACATGGGTTATTCTGGCGGGTATCCTGTTCATCAGCATCTTCAACAATTATTTTATGCTGCTGGTCGGAATCATCCTGTTTGCGCTCACAACTTTGTTTAGTTTCATCACCCTGCCTGTTGAGATAGACGCGAGCAAAAGAGCATTGATATGGCTCGACGGCGCGGGAATCACTTCGGGAACAACACAGGAACAGGCAAAGGACGCATTGAAGTCGGCCGCCTATACATACGTTGTGGCTGCTTTGGGTTCGCTGGCTACTTTGATATACTACATCCTGTTATTTTCGGGACGGCGTAACTAACGTTGTTTTATGGATAGAAATGCTTAACTTTGTTGCCAATCAATAATTTTAACACTATGATGTACGCAGAATTAGGAGACGTATTATACATTATCTTACTAATAGTATTTGTGCTCAGCGGCCTTTTCAAAAGCAGAAAAAAAAGAGCTAATGCACAAAGGAACACGCTGCCGGAAGATGTTTATGTGGAAACAGAAGAATACAAGACGGCAGAAGATGAAATTTTTGACGACTGGATTCCGCAAGTAGAGAAAACGGCGCCCGTAACGGTTACGCCGGTTCCCAAAGCGCCTGTTGTCCCAAAAAACACGAAAAAACCTGCGGCTAAAATGAGCTACGAAACTATTGACGATGTTTCAAAGCTGAGGCTGAAGGAACAATACAACAACCTCGAAATGGTAGTAAGCGCCGAAACAGAAAAAAGCGACTTACTGAAAAGTATTCATCTCGACAGCGAAGACGACGTAAAAAGAGCGTTCGTTTATTCCGAAATATTTAATCGGAAATACTGCTAAGCAGTATATTTTTTCACGAATTGCCTTTAGAACAGTTGTCGATTAATTAAAATTAGTATCTTTGCAAACGAATTTATCACCAAGCGAAGGAGAGTTCCGGCAACAACTGTCGGAATTCTTTTTGTTATTGTTAAACTTTAAACGAAAAACAAATGGGAGTAATTTATATGACCCAAGACGGTTATCAAAAGCTGATAGACGAACTAAATGAACTTGAAAGTATTCAGCGACCGGCAATTTCGAGGCAGATAGCCGAAGCCCGCGATAAGGGCGACCTCTCTGAAAATGCCGAATATGACGCGGCAAAGGAAGCGCAGGGACTGCTCGAAATGAAGATCGCACAGTTGAAGGAAACTATCGCATCGGCGCGTATAATCGATGAATCGAAAATCAGTACCGACGAAGTCCAGATATTGACCCGCGTCAAAATCAGAAACACCAAAAACGCACAGGAAATGTCGTATATGATCGTGTCGGAAAGCGAAGCAAACCTGAAAAAAGGAAAACTTTCGGTGACAACACCCATTGCAAAAGGATTGCTCGGTAAAAAAATAGGAGAAAAAGCACAAATCATAACACCTTCCGGAAGCATCGAATTTGAAATACTCGACATTTCATTATAGACTCGGAAAACATTATTTTAACATCAACCGACATCAACAAATATGGCAACAATATTCGGTAAAATCATCGCGGGCGAAATACCAAGCTATAAAATAGCAGAAGATGAACATTATTATGCCTTCCTGGACATCAGCCCACTGACTAAAGGACATACACTTGTGGTTCCGAAAACGGAGGAAGACTATATTTTTAATTTGGACGATGCCTCGCTGAGCGGATTGATTCTTTTCTCGAAACGTGTGGCAAAAGCAATAGAAAAAGCCGTTCCGTGCGTACGTATCGGTCTTGCCGTGATTGGCCTTCAGGTGCCGCACACGCACGTGCACCTGATACCGATACAAAAAGAAAGCGATATGAATTTTGCCAATCCGAAACTAAAACCCGAAGCAGAAGAAATGCAAAAAATTGCCGCATCAATCCAGCAACAATTCAAATAAGCAGGTCGACATAACACTTGTTCAGGCTATCTCTAAAACACAGAGATAGCTTTTTTTTGGTGTATCCGTCTGCGAACACCGGACTCGACGGTGCAAGTCCGTTACGGGGGTATGTAGCCACCAACCGTTAGCAGAAGGCAAGGGTGTCCACCGCGAGGGGAATCCGAAAGAAGCCGGAGGCAAAGTTCCGGTCTGAGGAACACGAGCATCATATAAGGCTTACAATCCTCCGGAATTGACCGATTTTCGCAGAAAACCGAAACTGTCAAATCCGGAGGAAATTGTGTTTGCTTTTTGAATAATTGCTATTCGGTCGGCATATTCGATAATTTCAATTGCGGTCGGGAATAGATAACACTACAACCCGGAAAACCTTTGTCGATTAACTCATTCAATTCATTCACAATGTCTGTATATTGATGCCTCACGCCACAGTGAAGCATTTCGAGCAAAGGATATTTTTCTTTGATGTTATTCTTCATTTCCGATAAAGTCGGAGCGCTGTCCATCAGGCTGTACTCTTCGTATGTGTAATTTAGAAAAACAACATTTTCATCTATCCCGCGATTGTCAAGCAAATAAGCGTTTTTCAGAACCGTCGGCTTCGCCAACCTGCCCTCATAATAGATGTCGGAAGGGGCAGGATAAGAGATTATTTCCGTTTTTTTCCTGTTCATTATCACAGGAATATAATCGCTGAAATCCGCCGCTGTTTTATATACAATTGCCGGCGGGCCTTGCGAGGCCGTTAAATTTTGTGTCATCATCTGTTCGGATACGGAAATAAGAACAATAGTATCATTTTTATTTCCCTGATGCGTATTAGCTGTGGTTTTCCGACTTCCCCTGCACGAAAACAGGAAAACCAACAGCAAAGACATTATCAATATCGTCAATAGATTTTTCATACATCAACCTTATCTCTTGCTGAACTTCATCGTCTTAGCGCCATCTTTGGTTTCGGCCCGAAGGATGTATAAACCACTTTCGACGTCTCCAACCGGTATGTTGATTACACCGCTTTGAGCGACATTCATGCTTAGCAGTTTTTTACCTGATAGATCGAAGATTTGGACGGAATTTACAACATCATCCGACCTCAAATATAAAGCGTTTCCGGCAACAGGGTTTGGATAAATGGTGATACCGCCAACTGAAGTTTGCGCTATATCGGAGCCTTTGGGAGCATAAAGTTTAAACCGGATACTCCACGAAGCCTGTTTGATGGCCCATAAACACGCCTGATATTCTTTTCCCGCCTCAAGTCCCATCAATGAACCTTTTATATGCAGCAATTTTTCTTCATTGGGTGTTAACATAACAAGTGCATTTCCGAGGGTTGCCGCATGGGTATTGTCAGTATGAAAAATCTCTGCTGCCAAAACATCTTCAAAATATCCACCGGCAATTTCTTTCAACTCCGCATAAAAGTTCACATCATCCTGATATACTTTATATACTTTGTCGCTTTCTTTTTCGGGGAAATAGATCACTTGATTATCTTTATTTTGAATTTTACCGGTAGCCGGCGCCGGCAAAATTTCAACCTCAATTGCGTCTCCAAGTCTCATAGCCGTTGTGAATACCGGCCTGTTATTGTCCGGATCGTACATGATGGCTAAATAATAACCTCCGGGAGTTAATGTGTTCGGCATTTTTTCCATATATTCCATTGATTTTGTTTCACCCGGAGAGATATATACAGGATCATTGATTGGAATAGCAGAAATCGCATTATTACTACGGTTTACAAAATATACCACAATATTGGAATTATACTCGCCTGCTCCGGTATTGGTAATGTCGACGTTTATTTTGAAATATTTGCCCTGATAAAGATTGCCGACAACATTTATATCACCTTTTGTTAATACCGGTAAGCCTTCTGTTGATTTTGAGAAAGTCGCCACTCCGTTTTCTACCTTTACATTGAGATGTTTAACACCTCCCTCTTTCCCAAACATACGTATTCCTGTGTTCGGATCCGATTTTAAACTGTATCCGGGAACTATTTTATAGGCTCCATCCGCCAAATTAGCGTCAAAAGCATAATTATTAAAAGGTACTACCTGATAGAATGATGTGGGGCCTATATTATTAGCAGGATGAAAAGTAGTGTATTTTATTATATTATCATCCGAATCCAATAAAACTACTCCGATATGGGATAAATCAATATAATTGGAACAGATGTTTTGAAGTCGGGTAGTTGTGATATTAACCTTTTCACTGTTGGCAATGTTGACGGATGTTTTGTCAACATCAATGCTTGCAAATCCCATTTTGAGAGGAGAGGGTGTGGATGTTGCAGTCGGTTTTTGCACTCCGATTAAAATAGCCTGTAGTGTATTATATCCGCCTGTTCCTCCGCCGATTCCAAGCGAGCTCGGATTTAATGCGGAGATTTCAAAATAGCCGTCGGACATTCCGCTCCAACCCCAATTGAAGTGGAAAAGTCCGTTTTCGTCATATCCGTCACAAATAAAAGCGTGTCCTCCGCCCGAAGAACTGCCGCTGTGCAACACAGGACGGTTATTATTCAATTCTTCTTTTATAGTTCTTATCCACTCCTGCGTGGAACAATATTCTCTGTAAACCAAATCGTGATTGGGGTCGTATCCGAAATAAGTGGATAAAACGCCGGCAACTTTTGCTGTTGCCGCTTCACTGGAAGGTGCATAGTTCATTTGAACACTAAGTCCGCAGTGATACATCAATTTGGCAATTTCCGCCTTTTGTGCATCCGAACTTGAAGCGCCATACGTATTCGTCATTAAACTCCAGTCGTAATCGGCTACCGATGTTGCCGGCATACTAATATTATAAGGCTTTGATACGTATGCCGGAATGGTTGTTCCTAAATTATGTCCGACTTCAGGCCATTCATGGTATTTCATTATTTGCGCCATCGCCGTTGCAACGCAACCCGTTACCGTTCTTCTGCCTGCATTGATATTTCCCTTCGGAATAACCGGACACAAATCATTGTATGGAGTTCCCTGATCCCATTTTGTTTCGATAAGAGGCGCTATCGACGGCGCAAAATCGGGTTTATCTTCCGAAAGTTCGGCTTGAAAAATATCGACTGTGTTCCCCTCATCTTCTTTTTGTTTACTCAGTAGATTCAGTTCTTCTTTATAGCACGAAAGCCAGTATTTAAAATTTTCAGGGAGATTATTCACATCAAAACGACCGTTTGTAGAGTAGCCCAATACTTCTTTTGCTCTGTCGTCGCCGGAAATAATGACGAATCCGTTATCATTTTCAAAATTAAAAACGTGGTAGTAAGCGGTCTCCGCATCAACGCTTTTTTTCTCACTATGAACATAAGATAAATTCACTTTTTGAGCAGGGGCCTTACTGCTTTTAGATACATTTGTATTGGAAAAAACAAAAGAATTAGCAATGCGTAGCGCTTCATTTACAGTTCGCGGTTTGGCAAATAAGCCGGCCATGAGGCAAAATAACAAAAGGAAAGAAAAGAATAGTTTCTTCATGGTAAATTGATTTTAATAAGTAATTAAATTGTGAGTTTGGGCGTAAAAGTAGATTTATTTTTTTAAACAAAAAAGCACGTAAAGTTTTTTCATTACAATAGCATAAAAAATCAAAGATTTAACCTAAAAATTCCGAGTTTAATATTCTGTTAGGTAATAAATACGGTTAAAAACCAAGAATATAAGCAGGTTTTTATTAACTTTGAGCCTTTTATTTTCTAAACAAGGACATATATTTCAATCTTTATGAGAGCTTTAATCGCGTACAAAGACGTTGACATTGTTCAACAGGAATTATTGATTTTAAAAAGCGTAACCCTTGAAGTGCGTCGGGGTGAATTTATATATCTGCTCGGAAAAGTAGGAAGCGGAAAAAGTTCGTTACTCAAATCATTTTACGGAGAAGCGCCTGTTGTATCGGGTGTTGCCAATGTATTTGATTATGACATGCGTAAAATCAAGCGAAAGCAAATACCATTTTTGAGGCGGAAAACAGGCATTGTTTTTCAAGATTTTCAACTTCTGATTGACCGCACTGTTTATCAGAACCTCGAATTTGTACTCCGTGCTACAGGATGGAAAGACAAACGACTTATCAAAGAGCAGATTAGTGACGTCTTGAAACAAGTTGGGATGCACACAAAAGGTTACAAAATGCCTCATCAATTATCGGGAGGCGAGCAACAGCGCATTGTCATCGCACGTGCTTTGCTCAATTCTCCCGAAATCATTCTCGCCGACGAGCCAACAGGTAATCTCGATATGCAAACAGGGGAAGGGCTAATCGAATTGTTATACAGCATCCGGCTTTCGGGCGCTACGATTATAATGGCTACGCACAATCTGGACTGGCTAAAAAAATATCCAGGACGAGTTATCAGATGTGAGAACGAACATTTGATTGATGAAAGCGATCTTCCGAAAGTAGACGGAGCTTTACAAATGTAAATATCCGAACATTTACATTTGTAAAACAACGCTTCTCTCTCAATTTCCATCACGGTTTACCCCTGCACGACAATTTCAAAACCGCGATTATGAGCAAAATTCCGCATCCAGACACGCCCAATCGTAATCCGCTTGACGTGGGTGGACGTGTTTCGACTGTATACGGATTGTCACAGCAATAGATATGATTACGTCTATGCCGATGAAATTCAATCGTCCGCTAATGTGGACAATTTCATATAACAAGCGTCTATTGCCGGTTCTGTTATACATGCTCTTCCTTCCAACATTTTTCTTGTTTGCCTTGTGCAGAAAAATGAAAAGTAACCGAAAAAACTAAAAAACGTGCGCGGAAACGTATCATTTCCGCATGAGGCTGCATCAAAAGTCATCAAATGCCATATTTACCTCTTTCACAAGCATCTACAGAAGAGAAAAGAAATGTAAAAATGACTTTTGATGAGGGTGTGTCAAAAGTCCCCCAAATTCCGCATTTACCCTTCCTATAACTATCGTAGGTTGGATAACGTTGTAAAAGGAGACTTTTGACACACCCTCTTTTTCATTCTTTCACATGTTTTTAGCCGTTTGCAACAACAATTTTCATGTTCTGTTAACCATTTATAAATGTCAATAAGATAATAGTATTCATATAAATTCATGTCCTATACTTATTGCTGTATGGTTTTGTATATTGTCCGTCAGGATATTTATATCAAAGAACAAAAAATCAACGAGCATTTTTATTGCCTCATCCTCCCTTATCTGTTAATCCTCTCCGGAGAATCCGAAAAAAGGACTCGTTTTCGACTGACATTGTTCCTTTAGCCTGGAATACACAAAACGGTATTGTACGCAGTATAATATGACGTTATTTTGTGATTTTTTGTGATTTTTTTAACTGTTTATACGTTAATGGGTTCCCATACATAACGCGGAATGTAGAATAAATATAGCTTTCACATTCAGGGCGTTTTATATGACAATATATGGGCAATATCTCACGGCAAAAAAGAGTATACCGACGCCTATTGTTGATGCAGTACCGGTAACAGACGGGTAATAAATCACCTTGATTCTCCCAATTTTTAATAATACTCCGGTATTATTAATACTCAATTCTTCTGTTTTTTCTCAAATCAATAAGATGGAATTACACAAAAGGATGCGATAAGTCTGTTTATGACAAATGTAAACAAAGTGGTATTTTACAGTTATGAATAACAATATTCCCCGCTCAAACTTCATTAATTTACAAAAATAAACCACTTGAAATTTTACAAATATATCTACTTGTACATTTGTAATTCGTCTTTGTTATATTGACATTCAGACGTTGATTAGTATTATTTAATTATGTGTTTATAAGTATATTAGATTAAATAGTTAGATATTTACTTAATATGATTTGGCTCTTATTCGGAAAAAAACAATTTACGAATGTATTTCATTCTATTATTGATACATAAAATACTGATAACAAGCGATATTAATTCTATTTATTTAGAAAGTAACTTTAATATAGGTAGAATTGCTTTATTTATTGATAAACAGAATACTATTATTTTACCCATGATTTGGCCATACAAAAGTAAATTTTGCAAAAGTAACCGATCAAGGTGCTGCGTTTACAATTGTGCGTGTTTGCGTTTGTGAATTTATTTACATATCTTTGCTACGATTCTTTGTAATGGTATTTCACAAAAGTAAAATCGAAAATATGAATATAGACGAAATAAAACGTGTTGAAAAAATCATCGAATTACAGAACATGAAGTTGAGTGAGTTTGCAAACGAAATCGGGATAAAGTCATCAACATTGACACATATA
>JAIRTG010000047.1 GCA_031255055.1 Prevotellaceae bacterium | reverse complement strand
CTCGGATCACGATCCGCGTCTCTCGGATCACGATCCGCGCCTCTCGGATCACGTCCGCATCTCTCGGATCACGATCCGAGAACCTCGGACAGGGATCCAAGAATGAAGAGTGAAGAATGAAGAGTGATTAGTGCGGGTTCTCTATGATTAATCACTTTCATAGAACTACCCTGTAACTATCTGCTATGAACAGTATTTGCATGGCTGCGCCGAGAGTTATTCTTTTTTTTTGCACTTGACAAAATAGAGAGGGGGACTAATCACTAATCACTAATCACTAATCACTATAAACACTGTCTTTCGGGGCGTTGCGGGGCAGCGCCCCGCTGAGGGGGTAGCGGAAGACCGCCGAAGGCGGGCTGAAGCGAGGGGGAGACATCCCCCTCCTAAATTTCTTTATCTTTCTCTTTCTCTTCTTTCAAGAAAGACGCCGAAGCGGAGGAATCTCTATCATATAAATTAATCCGAATCACAAACATCACAGTGCGGACAATATAAGATTTCTCTACCGACTATTGCGTCGCGGGATTGCGGGAGTGTAAAAAAATAATATACGGATGTAAAATTGTTTTACAGGTTTCGTATGTCGGATTTCGTTCAAATCGCTGTTTGCTAAAGAATTGTATTTTTGGCACAAAAGTCGCTATATAAAATCCGAACAACATTTTATTAGTTACCGAAATGAAAACAATATTGATTATGTTATTAGCCGGTTTACCGGTTCTTGTCGGGGCGCAGGAAAAAAAACGAACGCTCGAAGAATGTATGCGTTACGCGGTCGAAAACAGTACGCGGACAGCTAAACTGAAAGCGCAAAATGAAATTTATGCCGCCGACAGGCAAGAAGCTATTGCGGGATTTTTCCCGTCCCTGAATATGGAAACAGGCCTTTCGATGAGTTTCGGACGTAGCCTCGACCCGGAAACAAATGGTTATATTAATACCACCACGTGGCGGAATAACTACGAAGTTTATTCTTCGATGCCGCTTTTTAACGGCTTTTCGAGGGTGTTCAAAGCCAAAAGCGCAAAAATAAACAGGTTGAAGGGCCTTGACGAATTGCAGGATGCCAATGATATGATTGCATACGAAACAATGGAACTGTTTTTTAATGTGCAGTATTATATGGGGACGGTGCGGCTGGCCGAAGAACAGTTGGACGAAAGCGTCGATAATCTGAAACGTTTCGAACGGATGGAAGAACTCGGTTTGAAATCGGCACCCGATGTGGCCGAAATACGCGCTAAGGAGGCCGAAGACCGCTATAGCCTGACAAGGCAAAAGAATTTATACAAATTGGAGTTGATTAAGTTGAAGGAAAAAATGAATTTTCCTATCGACGCCGAACTGGAAATTACGAACGTGGATGCCGGATTGTTGATCGATACCTCGAAGGAAAATGTACTTGACGTCTATCGGAAAATGCTGCAAATATCGCCGCAAGTAGCGGCTGCCGGAAAAGCGTTGGAAATTAGTCGGCTGAATCTGAAAATGGCAAAAGGTAACGCGCTCCCGAGAATATTGTTGAATGGCAGTTATTCCACCGGATTCTCTCGTTTGATGGACGGAAGCGAGTATATGCACTTCAAAGATCAGTTGAAAAACCGTCAGGGTACGGCTGTCGGTATCAGTCTGAGCATCCCGATTTTGAACGGTCTGACTCGCGCATCGGAAATAAAGCGGAGTAAATCCCGGTTGGAGATTGCCGAAAACGAACATCAGGAACTGCTTCGACGTGTCTATAGCGAGATCGAGCAAACTGTGGCCGATGTAAACGGACTGTCCGACGAATACCTGCACGCCAAACAGCGTACCGATGCCATGAAAGCCGCTCATCAGGTCAATACCCGCAAGTACGAAGAAGGACTGATCGACGCGATGGAACTCTCCACAAGCGCCAACCGACTGTTACAGTCGCAAATCGAAGAATTATACACAAATTTGAAATATCAACTGAAACACAGGTTGCTGGAGTATTATAAGGGCAACGCCCCTTTGTATCTTCCTTGAAAAGAAACTTGGAAAAGCAATCAAAATATCAATCATAATAACATAAATAAAATCTCCCCGACGGGGGGAACAGGAGGTAAATATGGACATCATTATCGAAAAGAAAAAAGGATTAAAGAAAAAACACATTCCGTACATCATCATCGGACTCATTGTTTTGACGGCCCTGTTGTGGCTGATTTTTGGGAATCATAATTCAAAGTACAATGTCGAAGCCAACAAGGTGTCGCCGCAGGCGGTCATCAAAGGCGAGTTTAACGACTACATTCGCGTAAACGGACAGGTGCAGCCGATAAATACGATTTATCTGAGTGCGGTCGAGGGCGGCACAGTGGCCGAAAAGGTCGTAGAAGAAGGTACATCGGTACACAGAGGCGACGTAATTGTACGCTTGGAAAATCCGATGTTGAGCCTGAACATCCTCGATAGCGAGGCGCAGTTGGCCGAAAAGCAAAACTTTCTCCGTAACACCCAAGTGACGATGGAGCAGGAAAAGCTGAATCTCCGGCGCGAGAAACTTCAACTCGATTTGGACGTGGAGCGTAAAAAGCGCAAGTACGAGCAGTACGAGAAATTGTACCGCGAAAACCTGACGTCGAAGGAAGAGTATTTGCAGGCGAAAGAAGATTACGAATTTGCCGTGAAAGGGCGTGAACTGGTTGTCGAACGTCAAAGGCAGGATTCGATTTATCGCGGTATTCAAATCGACCAGATGGAAGAAAGTTTGAGCAACATCCGCCGTAACCTTGTATTGCAGCGTCAGCGGATCGAAAATCTGGACGTCAAATCGCCTGTTGACGGACAGTTGGGATTGTTGAATGTGGAAATCGGCCAGTCGGTCGGCGGCGGTACGCAGATTGGACAGGTGAGCGTCCTTTCCGATTTCAAAATCGAAGCGCTGATTGACGAGCATTATATCGACCGGGTGAAAAGCGGCTTATCGGCTACTTTTGAACGTCAGGACAGGAAATTTAATTTGCTTGTACGCAAAGTGTATCCCGAAGTACGCGACAAGCAGTTCAAAACCGATTTTGTGTTTGAGGGCGAGCGTCCGGATAATATCCGCGCGGGACAGACGTATTATATCAACCTGCAATTGGGACAACCTGTTGAGGCGATATTGATTCCCCGCGGCGCTTTTTATCAAAATACCGGCGGACAGTGGATTTATGTCGTGGTTGAAGACGGTAAGAAAGCTATTCGCCGCCCTATCCGCATCGGACGACAAAATCCGCTCTATTACGAGGTGTTGAGCGGACTCGAAGCCGGCGAAAA
>JAIRTG010000235.1 GCA_031255055.1 Prevotellaceae bacterium | reverse complement strand
ATTTATTGTGTATTCTTGTTTAGAATCAATCTAAATAAATTATCTTTGCGTCTCAAATTATAAATCAGTAGAAAAGTGAAACTGTCAGCATTAAAAACAGGAGAAAGAGGTTCCATTGTAAAGGTACTCGGACACGGAGGCTTCCGTAAGCGGATTGTGGAAATGGGATTCATTAAAGGAAAAGTAGTCGAATCGGTGATGAACGCACCACTGAACGACCCTATCAAATACCGAATAATGGGCTATGAGGTCTCATTGCGAAGATCGGAGGCCGAACTGATCGAAATCGTGTCGGAAGAAGATGTCGAAAAAAATACGGCACCGGGCAAAATGAAAGAAGATGTCGAAAAAAATACGGCGCCGGGCAAAATTAAAAAGTCATTCGTGGAAGAAGACCGCGTCAGACACGCCGCCCTGCGACAACGTAAACATATCAGGGTGGCGCTGGTGGGAAATCCTAATTCGGGTAAAACAACACTGTTTAACCATATCACCGGTCGACATGAACGGGTGGGAAACTATACCGGCGTGACCGTGGATGCCAAAGAAGGACATTTTACGGTGCGGGATTACCAGTTTACACTGGTCGATTTGCCCGGAACGTACTCCATCTCGGCCTACTCGCCCGAAGAAAAATATGTGCGAAACTATATCGCCGACCAAATGCCCGACGTGATCCTCAATGTGGTGGACAGTACCAACCTGGAACGAAACCTCTATCTGACTACGCAACTGATCGACATGCACGTGAGTACGGTGGTGGCGCTCAATATGTACGACGAACTGGAAAAAAACGGGAATAAGCTGGACCACGAACTGTTGGGAAAACTGTTGGGAATACCCTTTGTCCCAACCGTGGCCAGAAACGGAAGGGGTATAGACGAACTGTTCCGAAAAATTATCAAGGTCTACGAGGGGGCGGATATTATTACCGAAGAAGGTGTGCTGATCGATCCGGTGAAAGAGGACGAACTGCTGGACCAATACCATCACCGACTCGAAATGCACCATAAGCACGATGACCGAAAACATGTGTCGGACTTGGATGGCGTCGATAAGGTACACGAAACCGTGAGGCATATACATATCTATCACGGAGCCGAAATCGAAAAAGGAATTACCGCCCTGAAAATACTCCTCAACGAAAACGAATCGCTGATAGCACAGTATTCTGGACGGTTTCTGGCTATAAAATTGCTCGAAAACGATACCGAAATCGAAAATCTGGTGAAAAAACAGCCTAACGGTAACCGTATCATCGCGTGCCGGGACAGGGAATCGGAACAAATCAGAAAGGTGCTCAAAGAAGACACCGAGTCGCTGATTACCGATGCAAAATATGGCTTCATCGCCGGCGCTCTGAAAGAAACGTGGACCGAAAACAAATCGAAACCACTCAGCTCTAAAACGTCGAAAATAGACGCCGTACTGACACACAAAGTATGGGCATTCCCGCTATTCTTCCTGCTGATATTCGTCATGTTTCAGGCCACTTTTACCCTGGGCGATTACCCGATGACCTGGATCGAATACGGCGTCGCCCGACTGGGCGAACTGATGCGTCACCTGATCCCCGAAGGCCCCCTGCAAGCGCTTGTCGTCGACGGTATCATCAGCGGCGTCGGAGGCGTCATCGTCTTCCTGCCCAACATCCTCATTCTGTATTTTTTCATTTCGCTGATGGAAGATACGGGCTATATGGCACGCGCCGCTTTCATTATGGACAAAGTGATGCACCGGATAGGACTGCACGGTAAATCGTTCATCCCGATGATAATGGGATTCGGCTGCAACGTGCCCGCGATAATGTCAACCCGCACCATCGAAAATCACAACAGTCGGATGATCACAATTCTTGTCAATCCGTTCATGTCGTGCAGTGCCCGGCTACCCGTCTATCTGCTACTGTCGGGCGTTTTCTTTCCCCATTCGGCCGGCCTGGTACTGTTTGCCGTCTACGCGACCGGTATCCTCTTGGCGGCGCTCTTTGCACGCCTGTTCAAACGCTACCTGTTTCCGAAAGAAGAAACGCCTTTTGTGATGGAACTGCCTCCCTATCGCATCCCTACGGCCAAATCGATGTTTGTACACACATGGGAAAAAGGCGGCGAGTACCTGAAAAAAATGGGTACGGTCATTCTGACGGCGTCGATCTTTGTGTGGATCTTGAGCTATTTCCCGCGCCCGGAACAGCCGCCCACTACGGCGCAGGAAATGATGGCGCAGCAGGAACAGTCGTATATCGGCCAAATCGGACATTTTATCGAACCCGTCATCGCCCCCCTGGGCTTTGAATGGCGTTCGGGCGTTGCACTGCTGACAGGCGTCGCGGCAAAGGAAATCGTTGTCGGCACACTGGGCGTCCTCTATACCGGCAACCCGGAGGAAGACTCCGGCCGACTGTCGGAAAAACTGACCGCCGAATCGAAACCGGACGGTTCACCGGTGTTTACGCCCGTCACCGCGATTAGCTTTATGCTGTTCGTCTTGATATACTTTCCGTGTATCGCCACCATTGTCGCCATAAAAAATGAAACAGGCAGTTGGAAATGGGCGCTATTTTCGGCCGTATACACCGTTCTACTCGCGTGGCTGACGGCGTTCGTGTTTTATCAAATTTTCGGATAAAAGCCAATGCAGGAAATTATCGTCTATATCATCGCCGCCGTCGTTGTCGGACATATCATCCGCAAGGCGTATAAATTATTCCGTCGCCATCCGGATGACTCTGCCCGATGCGCAGGCTGTTCCGGTTGTACGCTGAAGGAGTTGAAAGAGAAAGAGAAAAAAGAGGCAAACCATTGAATAGCCCCTGTGGGCGACAATCTGTAGAACAAAAGTAAAGGACGTCCGACGGACGTCCTTTGTCTTGTTTGGTAAACGATTGAAAAATACGCTTATTTTGCGGCAATGGTTTCTATTTCGACCAAAGCGCCCATCGGAAGGCTTTTTACGGCAAATGCCGAACGCGCCGGGCAGTCCGATTCGTAGTATTTCTTGTAAACATTATTCATGTCTCCGAAATCTGCAATGTCAGCCAGAAAAACGGTCGATTTTATCACGTCGTTAAACGTGTATCCGGCTTCGTCGAGAATGGCTTTGATGTTTGCAAAAACCTGCTCGGCCTGGTCGGTAACCGTGTTTGCCGCTATCTTACCGTTTGCGGGATCGACAGGCAACTGTCCTGAAATATATAAAAACCCGTTGATTTCTACCGCCTGACTGTATGGGCCGATGGCCGCAGGCGCATTTGTTGTGCTGATAATTCTTTTCATACTGGATGCTTTTTAATATAGTTAGTTTGATGTTTCGTTTCTTTTTCAGGCGCTACGCTGTTCTGATTACACGGTTCAAACATCCGCTCTCAAAACAGCGGCAAAAGTAGCATTTTATATCGAATTTTGCGTATGTTTGCATGTTTAAATTCGAAGTGGAAACAAAATGAATTATAATAAATCCGCCGGACATGTTTCACTCTTTCTGACAAATGCAATTTTCGGAATCAACACTGCTGTTTCTCGCTCGCTGGTTCCCGACGTTGTCCATCCGCTGGTTGTTGCGTTTTTGCGGACTGCCGGAGCATTGTTGTTGTTTTGGTCTATTTCTTTTTTTATGAAAAAAGAGCGTGTTCCGAAAAAAGACCTGCTGCTGATGTTTTTTGCGTCAATATTCGCCATCGGACTGAATCAGACAATGTTTATCATCGGGCTGTCGATGACGTCGCCAATTGATGCGGCGATAGAACAAACGTTTCTACCTATCCTCAGCATGTTTTTGGCCGCCTATTTTCTCAAAGAACCCATTACGTGGAAAAAGGCTTTGGGCATCTGCATCGGTGCGGCCGGCGTGCTGACGCTAATATTGGGGCACGCGCAAACAGGAGGCAGCCGGAGCATACTCGGCAACGGAATCATCTTTGTGGGTGTGTTGTCTTTTTCGCTCTATCTTACGCTCTTCAAGGAGTTGATAGGACGGTATTCTCCCGTTACGCTGATGAAATGGATGTTTCTTTTTTCGGCTGTCCCAAACTTTCTGCTGTCTTACAAAGCATTGGTCGATACCGATTTTTCGGCCATCAGCATCAACAGCTACGTGCGGATTGGATACATTGTTGTCTTTGCCACTTTTCTTGCCTATCTGCTGATTCCCATCGGACAGAAAACACTGCGCCCGACAACCATCAGCATGTACAGCTATGTGCAGCCTGTTATTTCCGCTTTTGTTTCCATTGCTATCGGTATCGAAGCATTCGGCGTCGATAAACTATTGTCCGCCGTTCTTGTGTTTGCAGGGGTGTTTCTGGTAACGAAAAGTAAGTCGAGGGCACAGATGGAAGCCGAAAACCATCAGCCGAAATCCGGTTAAAGGCTTTTCCGTTTCCGCCAGATTTGATACGAATTGACAATGTTCTGCCAAAGGACGTAAGTACCGGGTCCGATCGACGACACAGGATTCAGATAGG
>JAIRTG010000183.1 GCA_031255055.1 Prevotellaceae bacterium | reverse complement strand
TCGATCGGACTTTTGATTTCGTTTTCCATTTTCATGGCAACAAGTACGCAAAGCGGATCGCCGGATTTTACTGCATCGCCGGGTTTTACATATACTTTCAGGATGACACCCGGCATTTGAGCCGTTATCATCTGCCGTCCTACAACCGCGGATTCGGTTCTCGACAGGCGCATTTTCGTTAATTCATCTATTACTTTTACCTGAAAATTGTCTCCGCGATTTTTTACTTCGTATGTGTTTTTATCGATTGCCGATATTTGTACGCCGTTTGAACGGTTATTCAAAATGATGGAATGAATCGTATCTCCGCCGGTGTTGTAATCGACTTCATATATTTTTCCGTTTACCGCTACTTTCTTGATAGGGCCATCTTCCAGTATTTCGATTTTGTATTCGGTATCGGGTATCTCATTTACTTTTGCAAAGTAAGTTGCTAATGCGTTTGACATAATTGATTCCTCCTTGTTTTAAAAATTATTGGCCAACATTTGTAATTTACCATAGTGTTTCCACAACGATTCGCCTACCAATGGGACGGTCGTCGCACGAGCTGCCGCTTCTTTTTCTTCTTCAAAATGTTTGAGCGCCGCCGCAATGATTGCTACTGTCGGGTCGCTGTTCCGACGTAGTTTCAAGTCCTCCATGTCAAATTTCGTGTCGATGAAAGTCGTGTCGTAATTGCCGCTGAGGAATGTCTTGTTCAGCAATACGCGCTGATGGAACGGAATCGTTGTTTTTATTCCGAGAATCTTGTACTCGCGTAGCGAACGCCGCATGTTCGAAATAGCCGATTCGCGGTTTCTTCCCCAAGATGTTACTTTGGCTATCATGGGGTCGTAGTGCAGCGAGACTTCAAATCCTGCGTAAGCGGCGCTGTCCAGACGAATATTACGGCCTTCGGGCGCTTCGCGGACGGTGATGATGCCCGGTGACGGCATGAAATTGTTTTCGGGATCTTCGGCATACACGCGACATTCGATGGCGGCTCCTCTAAATTCAATATCTTCTTGCTTGTATGGCAAGCGATTGCCTGCCGCTACCAAAATCATGTCGCGTACCAAATCGACACCCGTACATTCTTCCGTCACGGGATGCTCGACTTGCAAGCGTGTGTTCATCTCTAAAAAATAGAAATTTTGGTCTTTATCCATCATAAATTCCAGCGTCCCGGCGCTGTAATAACCGATTTTCTTACAGGCCTCCACGGCTACCGATAAAAGCTTTTCGCGGGTTTGGGGCGTTACAAAAGGCGAAGGTGCCTCTTCTATGACTTTTTGGTTGCGGCGCTGTATCGAACATTCGCGTTCGTACAGATGAATGACATTGCCGTACTTGTCGCCCAATACCTGCACTTCGATGTGGTGCGGATTTTCGATGTATTTTTCAATGTAAATGGCGTCGTTGCCGAAAGCGTTTTCCGCTTCCGATTTCGACATCCGTAATGCGCTTTCCAACTCGCTTTCTTCACGGACAAGGCGCATCCCTTTTCCGCCGCCGCCGGCGAGCGCTTTGAGCATAATCGGATAACCGATTTTTCGGGCTACTTTCTTTGCTTCGTCGTAATCGGACACCGGGTCTTTCGTTCCGGGTACGATCGGTACGCCCGCTTCGTGCATGATTTTACGCGCTTCGGTTTTGATACCCATTTTGGCAATAATATCGGCGCTTGGCCCAATAAAAATCACGCCTTCGTCTTCGCATCGGCGGGCAAAATCGGCATTCTCGGATAAAAAACCGTAGCCGGGATGAATGGCCGAACTTGTTTTTTTTGCTATTTCCAGCATTAAATCCGGTTTCAGATAGGAAGTGTCTTCTTCGTGTTCCGAGATACAATAGGCTTCTTCGGCATATCGTACATGTAATGCTCCGCGGTCAACATGTGTGTAAACGGCGACTGTCGGGATGTTCATTACACGGCAAGTGCGGAAAATACGCATCGCGATTTCGCCGCGGTTTGCTACTAAAACTTTTTTTATCATGGTATTCGTCTGTTTTAAAGTGGTAAATTACAATGTTTACGGGGAGGATTCGACTGGCGTTTGTTTGCCAGCAGTTCAAAACTGCGTATAAGCCTCGGACGGCTAATGGCCGGTTCTATGATTTCATCTACATATCCCAGTTCGGCAGCGCGATACGGATTTGCGAATTTTTCGCGATAATCATCCTGCAATTCTTTGCGTTTGGCTTCTATGTCTTTTGCCCCGGCCAATTCTTTGCGAAAGAGAATGTTGACAGCCCCGTCGGCTCCCATGACCGCGATTTCGGCCGTCGGATAAGCAAAATTAATATCGCCTCTGATGTGTTTTGAACTCATCACGTCATACGCCCCTCCGTACGCTTTGCGGGTTATCACGGTCACTTTCGGAACGGTGGCTTCGCAATATGCGTACAGCAGTTTGGCGCCGTTGCGGATAATACCGTCGTATTCCTGATTTACGCCCGGCAAAAATCCCGGCACGTCAACCAGCGTGAGCAGCGGAATGTTGAACGCATCGCAGAAACGGACAAAGCGTGCGGCTTTTACCGATGCGTTGATGTCCAGTGTGCCGGCAAGTGCGTTCGGCTGATTGGCCACAACGCCGATCGTTTTCCCGTTTAACCGGATGTAACCGATTACGATGTTTTTTGCGTATTCCGATTGTACCTCAAAGAAATTGTTGTCGTCGGCGAAAGAAATAATTAAATCTTTCATGTCATACGGCGTGTTGGGATTGGTCGGAATTAAATCATTCAAACTGTTGTCAATGCGATTCGGACTGTCGGTTGTAGGTACAAAAGGAGGTTCTTCCATGTTGTTATTGGGAAGAAACGACATCAGTTCGCGTATTTTCAGCATACAGTCGATGTCGTTTTCGGCGGCGAAATGTGCAACCCCCGATTTTTCGGTATGTATTCCCGAACCTCCCAGCTCATTTTTAGTGACTTCTTCCTGCGTCACGCTTTTCACAACGTCGGGGCCGGTGATAAACATGTAACTCGTGTCTTTCACCATGAAAATAAAATCGGTGAGCGCCGGAGAGTAAACCGCGCCGCCGGCACACGGCCCCATGATGGCGCTGATTTGAGGGATGACGCCCGACGACAACGAGTTGCGCAGGAATATGTCGGCATATCCGGCCAGTGAGCGGACGCCTTCCTGAATACGCGCACCGCCCGAATCGTTGAGACCGATGACCGGCGCTCCCAATTCCATTGCCATATCCATGATTTTGCAGATCTTTTTCGCGTATGTTTCGGACAGCGCTCCTCCGAAAACGGTGAAATCTTGCGCAAATACAAAAACGGTGCGATCTCCGATCAGTCCGTATCCGGTTACCACACCGTCTCCAAGCGGTCTTTGTTTTTCGAGGCCAAATTCATAACATTGATGTGTCATGAATTTATCCACCTCAACAAAAGAACCTTTTTCCAAAAGTAGTTCGATACGTTCGCGGGCGGTCAATTTGCCTGCTTCGTGCTGTTTTTCAATTCTTGCTTCGCCTCCGCCTAATTCGGCCCGAAAACTTAGCTTTTTCAGCGCTTCTAATTTTTCTTTCATGATAGTTTAATTTATGGTTTCCTATTTTGATGACTGTTCTCGCGGCTAAGAACTGTTTTGAATTTTTTCATACATTTCTAAATTCATTCTTAGCAAATATAATTTTTATATCCTGCAAATTGAAGTTTGTAATGGTTTTAATATCGAACTTTAAAGTTAACAGACAGTGGATTGGTTTGTTGAAAACTGTGCCTGAACAAAATATTTTAGGTCTTCGGGAGTGATTATTTTTTCAAGTAAGGACGCCGCAAAAAACAGGTGTGAAGTCCGCAACAGCGGAAATCCGACAGGATTTGTTGTGCGTGAACGGAAAGACCAATCTCGACGGGAGGAAGAGAAGAGAACGATGTTAAAAAGCAATGAAAAAATGATCGACCAAAGGATTTCCGAAAAATATTCTTAGCGAAAAGGTTTTTTTCAATGATTCGTCTTATCCCTGAGAGCTAAAAAAACACTGGTCGGGCCGTAAATCAATACGGCAATGATCCATAAATCGACTTTTACAAACATTAAATACGCGGCGACGATCAGCAAAAGGGAGGTAAGAAATTGCAAACGCCTCAATCGCTGTAGCCTTTTGTTGTCTTGCCGACTTTGCAGTGAATGTTTGGCCTGCACAAAAACCAGCAGTAAAGCGCCTGCGGCAAAAAGGTAAGGCGCCGATGCGTTGTTGAGCAGTTGCAATACAATCCCCGACAGGGTGAACAAGCCTCCGGCAATGTGGCTAAGTTTTAGAAGTTGACCAGTCATTTGACGATAAATACTTCTTCGTTTTCTTTTTTCATCAGATAGGTTTCGCGGGCAAATTTTTCGAGGTTTTCATCGCTTGATTGCAGCTCTTCGATTTTCGCTTTGTTCACTTCAATTTCATTTTGATAGTGGCGTAGCTCCTTTTCGAGCGATTTAATGTTCTGCCCTGTTTTGAAACGCCGAATCAGACTGTATTTATCGAAAAATGTGATGAGGATACCAAAAACAATCAACACCAACAGGTATTTGTTGAAAAGAATGGCTTTGAAAAGATTGCCGACCGAATGAAGAAACGGCATAAATCGATATTGTCGTCGGGTGTTTTTTTTATTGAACATGAAGATGTGTCTCAGATGCTTTGTGTAGAACTTTTGATGGAACTGTGAATGTGATGTTACGATTACAAAGGTAGGTATTTTTTACGAATGGCTTTTGGTGCGGTCGTTTTTTTTCGTCAAAACATCTATTATTTTCTGTATATTTGCAGCCGAAATCGCATACAGCTCAGTTTATATGGATAATTACATCGTTTCGGCACTAAAGTATCGGCCTGCAACATTTGACTCGGTTGTGGGACAGTCAACACTTACCACCACACTCAAAAACGCGATCAAAAGCAATCATCTTGCACACGCTTATCTGTTTTGCGGACCGCGAGGCGTCGGGAAAACAACCTGTGCCAGAATTTTTGCCAAAACCATCAATTGCGAACAGCTCACGCCCGATTATGAGGCTTGTAACAAGTGCGAATCCTGCGTCTCGTTCAACCGTCAGCGTTCGTACAATATCCATGAACTGGATGCGGCCTCCAATAACGGGGTAGACGACATCCGTCGCCTGATTGAGCAGGTGCGTATTCCGCCTCAAATCGGGAAATATAGCGTGTACATCATCGACGAGGTACACATGCTGTCGTCGGGGGCTTTCAACGCTTTCCTGAAAACGCTCGAAGAACCGCCCGCTTATGCCATATTTATTCTGGCGACGACCGAAAAACATAAAATACTTCCGACGATCCTTTCACGCTGCCAAATCTACGATTTTAACCGGATTTCGGTAACCGATACGGTGAATCACCTCAAAAGTGTGGCGCAAAAAGAAGGCGTGACGGTTGACGACAGTGCATTGAACGTCATCGCACAAAAAAGCGACGGCGGAATGCGCGATGCCTTGTCGGTGTTCGACCAACTAGTGAGTTTCTGCGGAAATCGTATCACTTATCAGGACGCTATTCGGAACCTGAATGTGCTGGATTACGATTATTATTTTCGGCTGACCGATGCCTTTATGGCGGGAGAATTAACGGAATCGCTGCTGATTTTTAACGAAATATTGAACAAAGGCTTCGACGGACATCATTTTATCACAGGATTGAGTTCGCATTTCAGAGATTTACTCGTGAGTAGAGACGAAAAGACAGTTGTCTTACTTGAAGTCGGAGCGGATATTACCCAAAAATATAAATCACAGGCAAAAAAATGTTCGGATAAGTTCTTGTTCCAAGCGTTGAAAATCGCCAATGACTGTGATTTAAACTACCGGATAAGCAAAAACAAACGCCTTTTGGTCGAACTGGCATTAGTACGGATTAGCCAGCTTTCGGACGAAAAAAAAAAAGATCTGACGGCGCCTGATGCCAAAAATCCCTTAAAAAAATTTGATACGCCTGCCGATCCCCCCCCGTCGGCGATTGAAAACGCAGGCGCGACCCCCAAAGAGAATAAACCGGACAGAGCCGGACAGGAAACGCAAATCAATCGTCAATCTACGCCGAAATACAACAAGCGTCCCGAAAGCGTATCAATTTCAGTCGGACTTGAAAACAAAAACAGGAATATATCCGAAAGAAAGAATGAGGAATCGGCAGCTGCAACGGCGGGCAATGCTAAACCTTCGGTCGCTTGTTCCGAAGCGGATGTTGTACGCGCCTGGAACGCATTTGCAGAAAAACTGCCTATCGAAAAAACAGGTTTTTCGAGTTTTATGCTGAACAATCCGCCGGTTAATATTTCAGGGACGAGCTACGAAGTGGCGGTTTCCAATGTGATGCAGGAACGCGAGTTGAAACTGACGTTGCAGGAAATACTGTCCCATATTCATCGGAATGTCGGTAACAATCAGATTACGGTTTTGATAAAACTGCTCGAAAAAACAGAAATCAAACGCACCTTGACGCCCGAAGAACAATTTCGGAAGATGGCGGAAAAAAATCCTTCACTAAGCAAGTTGCAAAGCGATTTGAATTTAGAAATAGATTAAACGCTTTTCGATTAATCTACTTCGCCTTCGACGGTCTTCAAAAAGAAAGAGAAAGAGAAAGAGAATTAGGGGGGGGGAAGTCTCCCCCTCGCTACAGCCCGCCTTCGGCGGTCTTCCGCTACCCCCTCTGCGGGGCTCTGCCCCGCAACGCCCCGTCCCGATTTTCAGACCCTTCTAAGGATCGCGCC
>JAIRTG010000154.1 GCA_031255055.1 Prevotellaceae bacterium | reverse complement strand
AAGTAAAATGGCTTCGTCGCCGACAATCCATATTACTTCATCAACGACGTTTTTGTTTTGGGCTGTGAGAACGTTTATCGAGCATAAAATAAGTAGAGCTAAACTGAATTGTTTCATGTGTGTGTTTCTATTTTGTTATTCGGGAAATTGATTAAAAAAAAGTATTTTTTTATTTGAAACCGCATCATTATACAACTCTTCTTCAAAAGTGGACATAAACTCGTATCTCCGCTGGTTCAAAATAATTGTTTCTATCTTGTCTTTTGCGATTTCAAAAGGTTCGACGTCTCCGATAAGCCTGTATTCGCTTATTTTCAAAAAATAATGCTGCGAACTATCTTCTGTTTCATAAAAACTATTGTTCGAGATAAAGCCGGAAGGATTGGCGATCGGTTTGGGTAATTTTCGCATAATTTCGACAAAATCGAGCCACCGGTCGAAAAAATAATCGTAACTGATGGCATTCTGCAGACTGTATTTCTCTATGCTTTCCAGAGAGACATGGTCGCCTTTTCGTACCCACTGACGGACGGCATTCAAGTTGGGCGCCGATGCGGGAACTACCAAAAAAAGTCCTTTGATGTAATTTTCGTTCGAAATGATACTGCGCTGAGATTCATCATAAAAAGATTTCAATTCAGCTTCGGGCAGTGACTGCGGTAAACGTTCGGAGAGCAGATTTTGCTGATATTCGTGTACGATGAGCGAACGGCGATACTCTTCAACCATTTTCTCAATTTCGGAAAGATTTCGGATGTTGCGTTTGGCTGTTTCGTACATCAAAACGTCTGTTACCCATTTTTTTATGTACCGGTCCGATACCGAAATGCTGTCTTGCGGTTTTGTACCTACAGGAATCATATTTTTCAAATCATCCATGTATAAATACCTGTTTTCGACTTTCAACAGCGCATCTTTATCCGTATCGAACGCTTGTTTTTTCCTGCATCCTGTAAAATAGAACGCAAATGTTAAAACAAGTATGTAGTAGTAGTAATGATTTTTCTTGAACACAAGTCCTCTTGATATGTATAAACACCGAATAACGCAAAAATAGGCACCAAATATAGGGGTTTATTTCTGCGTTACCGGTTATTGTTAGTTTTTCTTAACCGTTTTCAAAACTTTTTCATCCACTGTAAACGAATACTTTTCCCGCAGGTGTTTAAGCCATTCCGTTTCCAAATACTCCTGATAATCAGAAACGACAAGCCCTTTTACATCGGTGTAGGATTCGGGGGTATATTTCAGCATTTTGCCGGTAACAAACACAAAAGGATAGTTTTCGTCGACAGCAGGTTTTTCTTTCGATTTGAACGCTTTGGCGTCAATGTGCGGATTATCGCCCTGAACAAACAACGCTTTTTCCACTTTTACATATTCGATGCTGTCGTTCAAAGCCGCACGCAGATAATTGACAAGGGAATCTTTGGGGGCTTTCTTCAGTATCTTTTGGGCTTCTTTCAAGGTGTTTTTATCTTTGCAATAAACGACTTCTCCCTTGTAATGCGGTTTGTCCCATGTATATTTTGATTTATTTTGTTCAAAAAAACGCGCCAGCCCTTCGGTATCTTTCGATGACTTTTCCCACACTTCGTTGTTACTGATTTCAAACAACAATATTCCATCGTGGTATTCGTTCATCAGGAATTTGAAATCAGGATATTTGCCTTCCAACAGGTTGTCTTCGTATGCCAACAATTCCAATTTGATAAATGCGTTGATTTTATCCTCAATAATTACATCGGCTTCAAAGTTATCGGAGCCGAAATTATCTCCCAAATACTTGGTGAAATCTTTTTGCGTGTATTTTTTGTCGGCAATCCGAAACAACGGCTTGTTCAGTCCGCTGATGCTTTGCACAAAAACCGAATCATTCAACCGCTTGTCTCCTAACAAACCGACGTATTCGTCAACACTTTCCCGATTCAATTTGAAATTATAGTCTTTTTTCAGTTTCTCAATAAAATTCAGTTCCGCCATCATTGCCCTTTCATCCATCTTGAGGTAGCGTTGTATCTGATTTTCGAGTTCGCTTAGCGGTAAGAGGCCTCTTTTTTCCATCAGTTTAATGATGTGCCAGCCATAAGCCGAACGGATTGGATTGCTTACGTCACCCGGATTTTTCAGGGCAAAAGTGGCGTCTTCAAATTCGGGAACCATTTGTCCGGTACCGAACCATTGCAGTTCACCGCCGCGTACCGACGTTGCTCTGTCTTCCGAATAATTTCTTGCCAATTCCGAGAAATCGTCACCGGCCAAAATCCGTTGATATAAGGAGTCGATTTTTTCTTTCGCTTCAACATTTTTTTGTTCGTCTTCTCTCGACGTAAAACGCATAATGTGCGCCGCACGACGTTCCCCTCTTGTTTTTCTCTTGTCGTCGACCTTAAATAGATGATAACCGCTTTGCATTCTTACAGGTGCGGTCAGTCCGCCGACGGGCGTAGCATAAATGATTGTTTCCACAGAATACGGCAGCCTGAAAGCCGTTATCCATCCCAAAGACGACCCTTTCTCCTGCACATTGGGATCGTCCGAAAGTTCTTTCGCCACTTTTTCAAAATCTTCCTTCTGTAGTCTTTTCAGCACATTCAAGGCTTTGTTATATGTTGACAAAGTGTCGTCGACGGCTATTGCATCGGGCGACATTTGCAAAAAAATGTGGCTGATATGAACGTCTTCCTGCATTCTGTCGTAGGCTTCCTGCAACAGCATTTTTTCGGTTTCCACGTCTTTCATATAAGGCGCGGTCAACTGCGCCCTGTAACCCGAAAGTTCTCTTACAAAAGCTTCGGTGGTATCCATTCCCTGCGCTTTTGCTTCTTCTACTTTCAACTTGAAATTGATAAATAAATCAACATATTCTTCCAGCGTCTTTTTGTCGATCGAATTGTTTGAATTGTTTTTGTTGTAAATGTATTCAAACTCCGATTTCAAAATGGGAGTTCCATTAATCGTCACTAAAACAGGATCCGCTTGGGATTGTGCGCCTAATGGGATACTTCCCAAAATCAACGCAATTGAAATAAAATACAAAAATTTCGACTTCATATTTATTTAATTTTAAAAACAAGAAACATGCTTCTCAATAACGAAATTGACAAAAATATATTATTGTCCTCTACTGTAATTTGGCGCTTCACTGGTGATTGTCACATCGTGCGGATGACTTTCGTTTACGCCGGCGTTTGTAATTCTGGTGAATTTTGCGTTGTGCAGGTCTTTGATCGTTTTTGCTCCGCAATATCCCATACCGGCTCTCAAGCCGCCGCTTATCTGATAAATCACTTCATACAAAAGTCCCTTGTAGGGTACACGGGCGGCTATTCCTTCGGGAACCAGCTTCTTTATATCCGATTCCATATCTTGAAAATAACGGTCTTTCGATCCTTTTTCCATCGCTTCCAACGATCCCATGCCGCGATATGATTTGAATTTCCGTCCGTTGAAAATGATCGTTTCGCCCGGCGATTCTTCCACTCCGGCGAGCAAAGAACCCATCATGACGGAATTTCCGCCTGCCGCCAAGGCTTTGACTACATCGCCCGAATAACGCAAACCGCCGTCGGCAATGACTGGTACGCCTGTTCCTTTCAGCGCTTTCGCCACGTCGTAGATCGCCGACAGTTGCGGTACCCCGATTCCGGCAACAACACGGGTAGTGCAAATGGAACCCGGTCCTATCCCTACCTTTACGGCATCGGCGCCCGCACCGACTAAAAACTTGCCGGCTTCGCCCGTGGCAATGTTGCCGACAACAATATCAATATCCGGATAATTTGCTTTTACGCTCTTGAGCATCTCGGCAACGCCGGCCGAATGTCCGTGGGCAGTGTCAATCACAATGGCGTCGACGCCGGCCGCAACCAGGGCCGCAACCCTTTCGAGCGTGTCGACCGTAATGCCTACTCCGGCCGCTACGCGCAAACGCCCTTCTCTGTCTTTTGAGGCCAGGGGCTTATTCTTGGCTTTGGTAATATCTTTATAGGTAATCAGTCCGATTAGTTTGTTTTTGGCGTCAACAACAGGCAATTTTTCGATTTTGTACTGCTGTAAAATGTCCGCAGCGGCTTCCAAATCGGTCGATTGGTTTGTTGTAATCAGCTTTTCTTTGGTCATCACATCGTCAATCAGTTCGTCCATGTCGCGTCTGAAGCGCAAATCGCGATTGGTCACAATGCCGACCAGGTAGTTGTCTTCGTTCACAACCGGAATGCCGCCGATTTTATATTCGGACATCATGGCCAGTGCGTCGCCCACTGTTTTGTCGCGCAGGATACTCACGGGATTTGAAATCATGCCGTTCTCGGCGCGTTTGACATAGCGTACCTGTAGCGCCTGCGCTTCAATCAACATGTTTTTGTGAATGACGCCGATGCCGCCTTCACGGGCAATGGCAATGGCCAGTTCTGCTTCGGTGACGGTGTCCATCGCCGCCGATACGAACGGAATATTTAATCGGATGTTTCTCGAAAAGTGGGAGGATAAATCGACCTCGCGGGGCAAAATTTCGGAATAAGCCGGAACCAGTAACACGTCGTCGAACGTGAGGCCCTCAAATTGAATTTTGTCGGCAATAAAAGACATAGTATTTATTTTTTTAGTTGAATTTTGAAAAAGAGCGTGTCATACAGGCGTGAGCCAAAATAGCTATGAAAATATTGCGTGCAAATGTACACATAAATTTACGATTGGAGAAACCGAAAAGGAGAAAGACGACCGAAAAGACAGCCGGTTAAACAGGATCGGAAGAGATGTCAAAACATTTTTTTTGATATTTCTTTTTCGTTATCCGGCAGATATTCCCGCTATTTTCCGTACTTTGCGTCGGACTTATTTGCGTTCAGGCGCTCATTCATACTGCGAACAACAATTCAATCATCAAGCAATGGAACATTTTCATCAAAAGAGGAAGAGCTACAAATGCGTTTTCCTGGATCTCGACGACACTATTTGGGATTTTCATACAAATGCGAAAATATCCTTAAAAGAGGCGTTTGACGATATGGGATTGGGTCGGTTTGCCGACTTTGACGTTTTTTTTGCACGGTATGCGAAAAAAAATACCGAGCTGTGGGAGTTGTACGAAAAAAACGAAATCACAAAAGACTATTTGATGAAAGAACGCTTTCGCTATCCGCTCGAAAAAATCGGCATCGAAGATGATTCGCTGAGAAAAGAGTTGGGAGACGCCTATTTGCGACTGCTCCCGACGAGGACGACGCTGATGCCTCACGCACGGGAATTGTTGACATATTTGTCGGAGAAATATCCGCTGACAATCGTTTCAAACGGATTTGTTGATGTGCAATATAAAAAATTGAACCATTCGGGCATTTCCCACTTTTTCACTCATTTCGTATTTTCGGAGGATGCGGGCGCGTTGAAACCCGATAAAAAAATCTTTGAATACGCATTGGCGCTGAACAAAGCAAGGGCGGAAGATGCCATTATGATTGGCGATAACTTTGAAGCCGACATAAAAGGCGCTATGAACGCGGGAATCGACCAACTATTTTTCAATCCTGCGGGAAAATCAATCGTTTCAAACCACGCTCCGAATTACGCCGTAAGCAGCCTGAAAAGTATTTTTGAGATCCTCTAACAAAGAACAAATCGTCTTTTTGAAAAAATATTCTCGAAATGTTTGCCGGATAGAAAAAAAGCCGTATCTTTGCACCGCGTTTGAAAACGAAGAGAACAATAATAACAATAAGAAGAGAATCGGGCGTTTAGCTCAGCTGGTTCAGAGCGTCTGCCTTACAAGCAGAGGGTCGGGGGTTCGAATCCCTCAACGCCCACCCAATTACCACTGTTAATTCACTGTTAAAAATGACTTTAAGAATATATTGAAAGTATGACGAGTCGGTCTCGAGAGAAACCGACTCGTTTTTTTTTATTCAAATTGTTTCAGCGGTTCATTCACTTGTTATTCGACACGATGTCGAAGAAGAAAATCCACAGAACACATTGATGAAAGAGATAAACTTACCGGTAAGCCGACTCTCCATCCGGCATAACAGACAAGAACATATCAACATACTACAAGAAATAAACACACTGGTATTGACTCAATATGCGCTCAAGATAGATGATAACTTCACAGTATATCCCGTTGAGGTAGAAGCATACTATTATAGCCATTCATTTCCCGACGACACCGTTCACAAAAGCGAGTTGCAAAAAAACAGATTCGGAAAATGCTATTTTCACCGAAAAGGGCAACATCGTGCCAATAAAATTTTATTCAGCCGTTCCGGTATCGACATTTGTTTGTCGGAAAGCGATGACTATTTCTTTGGGATGTTGATCCGAAGTGCAAAAATAAACGACGAAGACCATGTCGAGACCGGACCACAACGACTGGCACAAAGAATATACAGACACATTTGCGACGATGAAACTTTAACAAACCTGTCGGAAGAAAATCGTTCCGTTTTAACGGATTTTGAACGAAACACCACCGTTCTTGTTCGCACAACCGTCAGGAAGGTTCCGCTATTCATCCATTCGTCCCGCATCGGACTAAACAATGAAAGCCCGTATGCGCATCTGCCCCTCCGTTCCCTGACAGATTTGAATGTATCGAAACAGAAAGAAAAAGATGTTCTCGCATACATGCGATACAACGGAGTGGCGCCTACGCCGACGAATATTAGAAAAATCTTAGGAAGTAATTCCAATCGGATTATTCAACAAATGACATCCGACTGATTATCCGTATAAAACAAGTATCCATCCCGCTGTCGCCTGTGAGGGTCGGACGATACAAACAACGTTCAAAAAAGAACAGCGTACTGATTATCACGACAAAAACGCCTCCACATTATCCGGAGTAATGACAGAAAAGACGCCTTCCGCATAATTTGCCAAACATTTCTTCGGTATTTTACATTTAACCGCCGGATTCCATTTGAACTCAAAAGCACGAATTGATCCGTCTCCTTGCCCTATATCATCGAAAAAGGATTTACAATTTCTTATAAATCCCTCTTACTTTCATATTCATCTGTTTTTTGTTCTCCAAACAGCCATCGGATGTGCTTTGATACGCTCTATAATATCTTCATTGTCAAACAACAAATCCGGTTGATAGATGCCTTGATCAAATAGCTCAATAAACATTGTTTCATCATCAGTCAGTGTCATTAAATCGGAAAGATATTCTTTTACGGTTGCTTTTGCCGTTTCAAAATCAAATCTTTCGCTTTTCCGTAACACCGGAATAAGATTGGCGCGTATTTGATGATACTTTAACGCATTAAGATTTTCAAAAGCAAACGGCAGTCCAATTTGTTTCTTCGCATCGAGTACGAGATAAAACAGAACTATTTTGCGGAGCAAATACTATTCTTCCGGTCGGATAATGTTGAAACCTATCATATTATTGACATCATACAAATCTCTCGGCGCTGTCCGTTCAATGAGGGCTTTTATTTTACTGCCGAACAACTCCGGTATGGACAACGTATTAACTTCATATTCAATGTTCAATAATTCCGCATTGATTTTTCTTTTTTCAATCGGCAAGACATGGTTTCTCATGGAATAATTTATCTCGATTCGGATACTGTCTTTGTTTCCTGCGGAATTTTGGAAATAAAAACTCCATGAATCGAGAGAATGAGGATTTTTTGAATTGGGACTCAACACATAATTTCGTGTAAGCATGTAGTTCAGCAAGTCTTTATTGATACTTTCTCTTATCCGAATCATCTCCTCCCGATCACAATTTTTAGAAAAATCCAAATCAATATCAACAGACAATCTCGGCAAACGGAAAACAGTCAAATTGATAGATGTACCGCCTTTCAGGGCCAAATGCTCTGCCAATAACGGATTAGCATTCAGATATTCCAAAACATTGCACAGCCTGAAAACCTTTTCAAGGTTATCGCGGATGAATCCTGTTTCGTTTGCGGCTCCGACTAAATCGTTTTTATTATAATTAAACACTTACATTTCCTCCCTGTTCCAAAAATGAAAGAATATTTTCCGGTGCATAAAGTTGCCATTCCTTAAAATAGGTATCCGATTCGTACGTATTTGTCAGATAGCGGATACTGTTGCCGACATTCGCCCGACACGCATTAAAAAAATCCTCGCCAATTTTCATCCCGTCTTTAAAATACGAAAGAATGAAGCCAGTTTTTTGATACAGTACCTGTTTTTTATATTCATTCAGATATTCCAGCAATCGCGTTTCTTTCAGACAGGTAATCAACGAAAAAGAAACGATCAACTCTTCCAGTCCGCCGCTTCGTCCGATACAGTCAATGCAATCGACAACAGTCCGTTCCAAATCGGTTACTTTCACCAAAGCATCCATCGGCGGACGGATTACGCCCCGTGAAATTTTTGATTCACAATAAGTATATCTGATTCCTTCATATTCAAAATTATTAAACCGTTCATCGGACGAAACATAGAGTTCGTAAAAGACCTGATTAGCCAAACCGTGATATTCCAATGCCGCATGGTACGAAAGACAGGCGGAGGGTGTTATCCTGCCCGCTATTTCATATTTTGTAGCAAGACTTGCCTTATTCGCCAAATCGGTTGCCGAATACAAATCTCGGCGTATCTGCGATATAAGTCCCATTTTTTTGTACCTTCTCAACAATTCTTTAGCAGCATTCTCATCTTGCGTAAGCGACAACACATCTTTTTTTTGGAATATTTTCAACTGATGAAATACTTCCAAATATCTTTTCTTTGTCATGATTCATTTTATTTTCCACACGAAGATACACAAAAATATGTATCTTCGGTATAGAATTAAAACAAGTATTCTTTTCACCTTTATTCACCTCCGACTTACAAACAATATTCCGTTTCTTTATCTTTCACCCACAGCCACTTATATGCACGCACAAAAAGGCGTACAACAGAACAACTCCCGTGTTTCGGCGCACAGACAATCATCCGTACAAACGAGACAAAATAAAAAAAATAATATTTTCGTCATTTAAACAAAAAAATGCAGTACATTTGTGGCTCTGAGAATAAACACGATTAATAACCTCTAAAACGTACAAAAAAATGGACAACAAACATTCAAAATCGGTTCCTGCCGACGTCGTAGCGCAAATCCTTGACTTAGTCAAGCAAGCGAGCGATCTCTTGTTGCCATACGTGACGCCACTCACACCGGATCAGCGCAAAAAGCTGCCGAAAATGGGAGACAAAACGTTCAGTTTCGTGGAGAAATCGCATGAATTTGCCGTGCAAAATCCCAATCTTCGTCCGCCATTCCTCGACATGGCCGCATTCGACGCCGATTTTGCCGACACACATCATCTCCTGGTACTCAACAACGCCACGTTGCAACTTCACGAACTCACCGACGATACCGCAATGGTTGCCGGCAGTGAATCCTATCAGACATCGCTTGTTTTCTACAACTCAGTCAAAATGGCTGTTCGCCAAGACATTCCCGGCGCCAAAGCCGTGTATGAAGAATTACGGAAACGTTTCGCCAATGTCCGCCGTAAATCTACCGGAGAAGAAGCCGAAAACGACGATTAGATCATTCGGAACCCGAAAATCAGCAGTAAAAATGTCGATTTTCGGGTTTTTTGTGTCCAGACCGCACCTCACCATAAAACCGTCCCGGTTCAACGTTAAACAAACCTCGTTCAGATCGACACGCATCCGATTGAGGACGAAGATTTTTAACAAACAAACGAAGATTTTTAGCAAACGAACGAAGATTTTTAACAAACGAACGAGGATTTCCTCACAAAAAGAGAGGATATCCTTGTAAAAAGAGAAGATATCCTTGTAAAAAGAGAGGATTTTTAGCAAATGAACGAGGATTTTTATCAAACGAACGAGGATGTCCTCACAAAAAGAGAGGATATCCTCACAAAAAGAGAGGATTTTTTGCAAACGAACGAGGATTATTGTCAAATTAACAAGGTTGTCCTACAAAAAAGAGAGGATGTCCTATAAAAAAGAGAGGATGTCCTCGTTCATTTGCTAAAAATCCTCGTTCATTTGCTAAAAATCCTCATTCATTTACTAAAAATCCTCGTTCATTTGCTAAAAATCCTCGTTCATTTGCTAAAAATCCTCGTTCATTTGCTAAAAATCCTCGTTCATTTGCTAAAAATCCTCGTTCATTTGCTAAAA